>DATIFD010000158.1:0-5794 GCA_035455385.1 Burkholderiaceae bacterium | reverse complement strand
CTGCGCGACCACCACATCGACGTGCCGAGCGTGGCGACGCTGGCCGAGTTCGAGGCGGGCGACGAGCGCGTCGCGATCGCCGCCGCGCCGCTGGCACGCGGCTTCGTCTGGCGGCGCGAGGATGCGCCGCCGGTAGCGTTCATCACCGAGGCCGAGCTGTTCGCGGCCACGCCCGCGCTGCGCCGGCGGCGTCGGCAGGAGGCGGTCAGCGACGTCGAGGCGCTGATCAAGGACTTGTCCGAGCTGGCGGTCGGCGACCCCGTCGTTCACGCCAACCACGGCATCGGGCGCTACCGCGGCCTGGTGAGCCTCGACCTCGGCGACGGCGCCAGCGAATACCTGCACCTGGGCTACGCCGACGACGCCACGCTGTACGTGCCGGTGTCGCAGCTGCACCTGATCAGCCGCTACACCGGCGTCGACGCCTCCGAAGCGCCGCTGCACAGGCTCGGCTCCGGCCAATGGGACAAGGCCAAGCGCCGCGCTGCCGAACAGGTGCGCGACACGGCGGCCGAGCTGCTCAACCTGTACGCGCGGCGCGCAGCGCGCGAGGGCCATGCGCACAGGTTCTCCGCGCACGACTACGAAGCATTCGCCGCCGGCTTCGGGTTCGAGGAGACTCCCGACCAGCGCGCCGCCATCCATGCGGTGATCCAGGACATGATCAGCCCCAAGCCGATGGACCGGCTGGTCTGCGGCGGCGTCGGCTTCGGCAAGACCGAGGTGGCGCTGCGGGCCGCTTTCATCGCGGTGCTGGGCGGCAAGCAGGTGGGGCTGCTCGCGCCGACCACGCTGCTGGCCGAGCAGCACCATCAGACGATCAGCGACCGCTTCGCCAAGTGGCCGGTCAAGGTGGCGGAGCTGTCGCGCTTCCGCACCGGCAAGGAGACCGCCGCAGCGCTGGCCGGTCTGGCCGACGGCAGCATCGACATCGTCGTCGGCACGCACAAGCTGCTCAGCAAGGACGTGCAGTTCAAGCGCCTGGGCCTGCTGATCGTCGACGAGGAACACCGCTTCGGCGTGCGCCACAAGGAGGCGATCAAGGCGCTCAGATCGGAGGTCGACGTGCTGACGCTGACCGCGACGCCGATTCCACGCACGCTCGGCATGGCGCTCGAAGGGCTGCGCGATCTGTCGGTGATCGCCACCGCTCCGCAACGACGCCTGGCGATCAAGACCTTCGTGCGCAACGAGGGCTCGAGCCTGATCCGCGAGGCGGTGCTGCGCGAACTCAAGCGCGGCGGCCAGGTGTACTTCCTGCACAACGAGGTCGAATCGATCCAGCAGCGGCGCAAGCAGCTCGAGGATCTGGTGCCCGAAGCGCGCATCGCGGTGGCGCATGGTCAGATGCCCGAGCGCGAACTCGAGCAGGTGATGCGCGACTTCGTCGCCCAGCGCGTCAACCTGCTGCTGTGCTCGACCATCATCGAAACCGGCATCGACGTGGCCAGCGCCAACACCATCGTCATCAGCCGTGCCGACAAGTTCGGCCTGGCGCAGCTGCACCAGTTGCGCGGCCGCGTCGGCCGTTCGCATCACCAGGCCTATGCCTACCTGATGGTGCCCGATACCCGCTCGCTGACCAAGCAGGCCCAGGCGCGGCTCGACGCGATCCAAAGCATGGAAGAGCTCGGCTCGGGCTTCTACCTGGCGATGCACGACCTCGAAATCCGCGGCGCCGGCGAGCTGCTCGGCGAGCACCAGAGCGGCAACATGCTGGAGGTGGGTTTCCAGCTCTACAACGACATGCTGGCCGAGGCCGTGCGCGCGCTGAAGGCAGGCCGCGAGCCCGACTTGCTGTCGCCGCTGGCGGCCACGACCGAAATCAACCTGCATGCGCCGGCGTTGCTGCCCGATGCCTATTGCGGCGACGTGCATGCGCGGCTCAATCTGTACAAGCGCCTGGCGATGGCCGAAAAAGCCGAGCAACTCGACACGCTGCTCGAGGAGATCACCGACCGCTTCGGCAAGCTGCCCGCCCAGGCGCAGACGCTGTTCGACACCCACCGGCTGCGCGTGCTGGCCAGGGCGTACGGCGTGCTCAAGGTCGACGCCGGACCGAAGGCGATGAGCATCACGTTCAGGCCCAACCCGCCGATCGACGCGCAGCGCATCATCGAGCTGGTGCAACGCAACCGCCACATCAAGCTGGCAGGCAACGACCGGCTGCGCATCGAGCGCGAACTGTCCGAGCCGCGCGAGCGCGCGCAGTTCGTGCGCGACGTGCTGCGTTCGCTCGGGGCACCGCAGGCCGCGGTCGCCGCATGAGCGCGGTCGAGTTCGCACCGACGGCGCGCGCTCGAGATCCTGCACTGACCCCGGGTCAACCCGGGTGCGCCGCGCCGCGCGTCCCCTACCATCGACACCTCAGCTTTCAGCCCCGCAGGAGAACCGCGATGACCTCGCCCACCAAGTTCGTGCTCGACGAGAGCAAGATGCCGCGCCACTGGTACAACATCGCGGCCGACCTGCCCAAGGCGCCGCCGCCGGTGTTGCACCCGGGCACCAAGCAGCCCGTCGGCCCCGACGACCTGGCGCCGCTGTTCCCGATGGCGCTGATCGCGCAGGAGGTGTCGACCGAGCGCGAGATCGAGATCCCCGAGCCGGTGCGCGAGGTTTTCCGCCTGTGGCGGCCGTCGCCGCTGATCCGCGCCCACCGCCTGGAGAAGGCGCTCGGCACGCCGGCCAAGATCTACTACAAGTACGAAGGCGTGTCGCCCGCCGGCTCGCACAAGCCGAACACAGCGGTGCCGCAGGCCTGGTACAACGCGCAGGCCGGCATCAAGAAGCTCACCACTGAGACCGGCGCCGGCCAGTGGGGCTCTTCGCTGGCGTTTGCCGGCTCGCTGTTCGGCATCGACGTCACGGTGTTCCAGGTGCGCGTGTCGTACGACCAGAAGCCGTACCGGCGCGCGCTAATGGAAACCTACGGCGCGCGCTGCATCGCGTCGCCGTCGAACGAGACCAACGCCGGGCGCGCGATCCTCGCGCAGCGGGCCGACCATCCAGGCTCGCTCGGCATCGCGATCTCCGAGGCGGTGGAGATCGCCGCGACGCACGACGACGTGAAGTACTCGCTCGGCTCGGTGCTGAACCACGTGCTGATGCACCAGACCATCATCGGGCAGGAGGCAATGCTGCAACTCGAGATGGCCGGCGACGACCCCGACGTCATCGTCGGCTGCACCGGCGGCGGCAGCAACTTCGCGGGCATCGCGTTCCCGTTCGTCGGCCAGCAGCTGCGTGGCGGCAAGAAGCGCCGCATCGTCGCCGTCGAGCCGGCGGCCTGCCCGTCACTGACGCGCGGCAAGTATGCGTACGACTTCGGCGACACCGCGCACATGACTCCGCTGGTCAAGATGCACACGCTGGGCTCGACCTTCACGCCACCGGGCTTCCACGCCGGTGGTCTGCGCTACCACGGCATGGCCCCGCTGGTGTCGCACCTGCTCGAGCTCGATCTGATCGAGGCGCGCGCCTACCAGCAGAAGACGGTGTTCGAGGCCGGCGTGCAGTTCGCGCGCGCCGAGGGCATCGTGCCGGCGCCGGAGGCCAACCACGCGGTCAAGGGCGCGATCGACGAGGCGCTGCGCTGCAAGGCCGAAGGCAAGTCGCGCACGATCCTGTTCAACCTGTGCGGCCACGGGCACTTCGACATGAGCGCGTACCAGGCGTACTTTGCCGACAAGCTGGTCGACCAGTCCTACGACGAGGCCGAGCTGGCGATGGCGCTGGCCGGGTTGCCGTCGGTCCCGGCGTGACCCTGTGACCGTCTGGCGGCTCAGCTCGATGAGCCGCCAGACGATCCGCGGCCCGCGACGAGCTTCATGTAGACGAACAGCACGATCACAGCACCCACGATCGATGCGATGAAGCCGGCGGGCTGCCCCGCTTGATACCAGCCGACCGCCTGGCCGAGGAAGCCGGCGACCAGCGAACCGACGATGCCCAGCACCGCGGTCATGATGAGGCCGAGCTTCTGCTCGCCGGGCATCACGGCGCGTGCGATCAGGCCCACCACGAAGCCGACGATCGCCATCCAGACGTAGTGCATGTGTGCTCCCGTGCCTCGCGGCAGCGCGCCGCCGACCGGCGCACTGTAGGCAGTTACCACGACTTGCTCAAGCTGTCGTGGTAGCGCAACAGCCGCTGCCGCGGCTTGTGATTGGCGTGACATGTCTCCCGGGTACATGTCAGCCTTTGCCAAGAGGCGAGCCATCAGCTCGACAGCTGCTGCCAAGCCTTGTCCAGTCGCTTCACGCTCACCGGCTGTGGCGTGCGCAGCTCCTGCGCGAAGAAGCTGACGCGCAGTTCCTCGAGCAGCCAGCGGTACTCGTCGAGCCGCGCGTCGGGCGCGCCGCGCAGCTCGGCAACCCGGCGCGCATAGCGCTGCTCCAGCGGACGGAGCTCGGCCATGCGCGCGGCGTCGCGCACCGGATCGGCGCGCAGCTTGTCGAGCCGCAGCGTGATCGCCTTCAGGTACCGCGGCAGGTGCTGCAGCGCTGACCAGGGCGTCTGCACGAGGAAGCGCTTGCCGCACAGTCGCGCCAGCTGCGCCGCCACGTCGTCGGCCACCTCCTTATGCGGCTTGGCGTCGCGCAGCTTGCGCGACGCGGCGGCGAACTCGGCCAGCACCACGCCGGCCTGACGCGCCACCTCCTGCGCCACCAGCACCAGGCGTGCGCGCCCTTCGTCGAGGCGCGACTGAAACGATGCCGCGTCGTGCGGCAACGGGTCGGCGAGGAACGCCCGGTCGAGCGCGACCTCGATGATCTGGCCGCGCAGCTCCTCCAGCGTGCCCAGCGGCATGAAGGCCGCGCCCATGGCCTGCAGACCGGGAATGTTCTTCTCCAGGTACTTCAGCGGCTCGCGCAATTGCAGGCCCGACAGGCGACGCAGACCCGCCCGGTGCTTGAACGCCGCCGCATCGGGTTCGTCGAACACCTCGATCTCGACATGGTCGCCGCGGTCGACGATCGCTGGGAAGCCGACCATCACCTGGCTGCCCTTGCGCACCTCCATCAGCTCGGGGAGCTCGCCAAACGTCCACGCGGTGTGGCGCGTGACCGCCGACGCACTGCCGGTCGCAGCAGCGGCCGGTGGCCACGCCGCTGGCGACGGTGGCTCTGGCGCGGCCGTCGGTGCACTGGGCCCGCGCTTCAAGGCGGCCAGCGCCTGGAACGCGCTGCGCGCCTGCGCGCCCCACTGCGCCTTCAGCGCCGCCAAATGGCGCCCCATGGCCAGCTGGCGGCCGTGCTCGTCGATGACGCGCAGGTTCATGAACAGGTGTCCGGGCACGGCATCGAGCTTGAAATCGGCGCGCTGCACCGCGAGCTGCGTGCGCTCGCGCACATACTTCAGCAGCGCGTCCATCAGGTCGCCTTCGGCGAACGGCGTCAACTCGCAGAACTCGCTGGCGCTGTCCGGCAGTGGCACCAGGCGCGAGCGCGGACGCTGCGGCAGGCTCTTGAGCAGGGCCTGCACCTTCTCGCGCAGCATGCCGGGCACGAGCCAGTCGCAGCGCTCGTCGCCGACCTGGTTGAGCGCAAAGATCGGCACCGTCACCGTCAGGCCGTCTCTGGCGTCGCCTGGTTCGTGCAGGTATTCGGCCGCGCAGTCGATGCCGCCCAGGCGCAGCACCCTCGGGAACGCCGCGGTCGTGATGCCGGCGGCCTCGTGGCGCATCAACTCGTCGCGCGTCAACTGCAACAGCTGCGGTTGACGCTTCACCTCCTGGCGGTACCAGCGCTCGAGCGTGACGCCGGAGCACACGTCCTTCGGCAGCTGCTGGTCG
>DATIFD010000157.1:0-2280 GCA_035455385.1 Burkholderiaceae bacterium | reverse complement strand
TCAACAACTTCCATCGTGCGATGAGCGCTTGCATGACCGGCCGCGGCTATCGCGTCGGCTGAGCGCACTGCACAAGCCCGGAGAGACCGTCATGAACAAGATCCGAGCGACCGCGCTGGCCCTGCTTTGCACTGCGTGCATCGGTGCGTTGCCCGCGATGGCGCAGGGCGGCCGTGGCGGGCCGCCGCCGGGTGGCCACGGCGCGCCGCCGGGCCACCGCCCGGGCTGGGCGCCAGCGCCAGGGCCCGTGCCGCGCGGCCAGTGGTGGGACGGCGCGCACGGCCACAGCCACTACTACCCGGTGACCGGCTGGCGCGTCAACACGCTGCCGCCGCACGTGGCCTGGGCGCCGTACCACGGCGTGCGCTACGGCTACTGGGGCGGGGTCTGGTACGAGCCGTACGGCTCGTCGTGGGTCGTCGTGCGTCCACCGGTCGGCATCGTGATCGGCGGACTGCCGGCCTTCGCCACCGTGGTCACGATCGGCGGCATCGGTTATTGGTATGCGAACGGGGTGTACTACCGCGAGTACAGCGGCGGCGGCTACGAGGTGGTGCCGTCGCCGATCGTCGGTGCGCCCGAAGGCACGGCCACCACGGTAGGCCGCACCTACGTCTACCCGAAGAGCGGGCAGAGCGCCGAGAAGCAGGCGAGCGACGAATACGAGTGCCACCGCTGGGCGGTGAACCAGACCGGGTTCGATCCCACCGCCGCCGCCACCGGCCAGACCACCGTCTCGACGCAGCGCGGCGACTACGTGCGCGCGCAGACCGCCTGCCTCGAAGGGCGCGGCTACACGGTGCGCTGAGCGCCGCGCGCCGCGCGGCCCCGGTTCAACGCTTGCGGCTGCCGCCCAGGATGCTGCCGAGCACGCCGCGCACGATCTCGCGGCCCACCGACGAGCCGATCGTGCGCATCGCCGAGCGCGCCGCCGACTCGGCCAGGCCTTCATGCTTGCCGCCGCGCGGGCCGGTGCTGCCGAACAGCACGTCCTTCAGGCCGTCGAGCACGCCGCCGCCGGCTTCGGGCTGGGTGCCACCGGCCGGGGTGCCCGTGCGGGCTGCCGTGCCGGCTTCGTTGGCCGTCGACGGTCCGCCCGGTGCGGCCGGCTTGCCATTGCCGCCGGCCGCGCGGCCCTTGATCTTCTCGTAGGCCGACTCGCGGTCGACCATCTTCTCGTAGACGCCGGCGACCAGCGAGCCGTCGATCAACGCCTTGCGCTGCTCGGGCGTGATCGGGCCGATCTGGCTGCCCGGCGGCAGCACGAACACCCGCTCGGTGACGCTCGGGCGCCCTTTCTCGTCGAGAAAGCTCACCAGCGCCTCGCCGACCGCCAGCTCGGTGATCGCCTGCGCCATGTCACCGATCTTGGGGTTTGGGCGCATCGTGTCGGCCGCGGCCTTGACCGCCTTCTGGTCGCGCGGCGTGAAGGCGCGCAGCGCGTGCTGCACGCGGTTGCCGAGCTGCGCCAGCACGCTGTCGGGCACGTCCAGCGGGTTCTGCGTCACGAAGAACACGCCGACGCCCTTGCTGCGCACCAGCCGCACCACGAGCTCGATGCGCTCGATCAGCGCGGTGGGCGCATCCCTGAACAGCAGGTGCGCCTCGTCGAAGAAGAACACCAGCTTCGGCTTGTCGAGGTCGCCCACCTCGGGCAGCGCCTCGAACAGCTCCGACAGCATCCACAGCAGGAAGCTCGCGTACAGCCGCGGCGCGTTCAGCAGCTTGTCGGCCACCAGGATGTTGACCACGCCGCGACCCTTCACGGTCTGCAGGAAGTCGCCGATGTTGAGCATCGGCTCGCCGAAGAACTTGTCGCCGCCTTGTTCCTCGATCTGCAGCAGGCCGCGCTGGATGGCGCCGATCGACGCCGCGCTGATGTTGCCGTACTCGGTGGTGAACTGCGCCGCGTTGTCGCCCACGTACTGCAGCATCGCGCGCAGGTCCTTCATGTCGAGCAGCGCCAGCCCGTTGTCGTCGGCGATCTTGAAGACCAGCTGCAGCACGCCGGACTGGATGTCGTTGAGCTCGAGCATGCGCGCCAGCAGCAGCGGCCCCATGTCGTGTGCGGTGGCGCGCACCGGGTGGCCCTGCTGGCCGAACACGTCCCACAACGTGGCCGGGCAGCTCACCGGCTCGGGCGCGCTCAGGCCGCGCTCCTTGATGATGGCCGCCACCTTGGGCGGCAGCGTGCCGGTCTGCGTGATGCCGGAGAGGTCGCCCTTGACGGCGGCCATGAACACCGGCACGCCGATGCGCGACAGGCTCTCGGCGATCGTC
>DATIFD010000156.1:0-4594 GCA_035455385.1 Burkholderiaceae bacterium | reverse complement strand
GCTTCTTCGCGCCGTCCGCGTCCGGCGGCGCCACCTTGTCGATGTCCGGCGAATGCCCGTGCACGCCGGGCGCGATCATGATCGCCGCCGGGATGGACAGGCCGCGCATGGTGACGCGCTTGATCGCCTCGCGGTCGACGGCGAGGTTGAGCGCCTTGCGCACGCGGATATCCTTGAACGGGTTCTTGCCCTTGACGTTCGAGTACTTCAGCTCCGGGCTGAACTGGTCCATGCCGATGAAGATGGTGCGCACCTCGTGGCCGTCGAGCACCTTGAGCTTGTGATCGGTGCGCAGGCGCGCCACGTCCTGCGTCGGCAGGTCGGTGACCAGATCGACGTCGCCGGAGAGCAGCGCCGCGATGCGCGTCGCATCGGACTTGATCGGCGTATAGATCACTTCGGTCGCGTTGCCTTCGATCTTGTCCCACCAGGCCGGGTTGGCGGCGAAGACAATGCGCTTGTCCGGCTCCCACAGCTTGATCATGTAAGGGCCGGTGCCGTTGGTGTTGCGCGAGGCGTAGGACTCCTCCTTCGCGACGTAGTTCTGCACGTTTTCGGACTTGTTCCTCACCGACCAGCTCTTGCTCATGATGCGGAAGTCCACCAGCAGCCGCAGCAGCACCGGGTTCGGCCCGTCGAGGATCAGGTCCACCGTGTGGTCGTCGATCTTCTTCACTTCCTTCACGCCCGAGACGTAGATCTGGTTGGTGCCCTGCGGCTGGATGATGCGGCCGTAGGAGAACACGACGTCGTCCGCGGTGAACGGCGTGCCGTCGTGGAACTTCACGTTGCGGCGCAGCTTGAAGCGGATCTGCGTGGGCGAAATCAGCTGCCAGCTGGTGGCGAGGCAGGGCTCCACCTGGAAGTCCTTGGTGTAGCGCACCAGCCCCTCGTAGACGTGCTGCAGGATGCCGTGCGTGGTCGCGTGGTTCTGCGAATGCGGGTCGAGGGTCAGGATGTCGTTCTGCGCGCCCCACCTCAGCGTCGCGGCCTGCGCATGCGTGCACAGCGCGACCAGCGCCGCGGCCAGCAGAGTCTTGAATTTCATCTTTGCAGTCTCCCGTTACTTGAGGGGCAGCGATTCCTCGACCAGCGCCGCCAGGTAGCTGGCGCCGAGCGGGATCACTTCGTCATTGAAATCGTAGCCGGCATTGTGCAGGAAGCAGCCGCCGAGGCCGCCGCCCTGGCCGAGGAACACGTAGGCGCCCGGGCGCGCCTGCAGCATGTAGGAGAAGTCCTCGCCACCCATCGTCGGCTCGCCGTCGGTGACGACGTTGCCCTTGCCGAACACCTTCTCGCCGACGCGCGCGGCGAAGGCGGACTCCTTCTCGGTGTTGATGGTCGAAGGGTAGCCGCGCCGGTACTCGATCTCCGCGTTCACGCCCATGCCCTGCGACACGCCGGTGACGATCTCGCGCACGCGCCGCTCGGCGAGCTCGCGCGTCTCCGGCCTGAAGGTGCGTACCGTGCCCACCAGCAGCACGTGCCCCGGGATGATGTTGAACGCGCCGAGCTGGCTGGTCTGCATCGAGCACACGCTCACCACCACCGAATCGAGCGGATTGACGTTGCGGCTGGCGATGGTCTGCAGCGCGCTGATCACCTGCGCCGCCGCGACGACCGGGTCCGCAGTCAGGTGCGGCATCGCCCCGTGGCCGCCCTTGCCCTTCAGGGTGACGCGGATCTCGTCGGTCGCCGCCATCACCGGCCCGGAGCGCACCGATATCTTCCCCGGCGGCAGCCCCGGCCAGTTGTGCAGGGCGTAGACCGCGTCGCAGGGAAAGCGCTCGAACAGGCCCTCCTGCACCATCACCTGCCCGCCGCCGCCGCCTTCCTCGGCCGGCTGGAAGATGAGGTTCACCGTGCCGTCGAAGTTGCGCGTCTGCGCGAGGTAACGCGCCGCGCCGAGCAGCATCGTGGTGTGCCCGTCGTGGCCGCAGGCGTGCATGCGGCCGGCGACCTTCGACTTGTGCGGCACCTCGCTCGTCTCGTCCATCGGCAGGCAGTCCATGTCTGCGCGCAGCCCGATGGCGTGGCCGCTCGCGTGCTTCTTGCCCTTGATCACGCCGATCACGCCGGTCCTGGCGAGGCCGCGGTGCACCTCGACGCCATACTCCTGCAGCTTGTCGGCGACCAGCTGCGAGGTGCGCGTTTCCTCGAAGCCGAGCTCGGGGTTGGCGTGGATGTCGCGCCGGATGTGCACCAGCTCGGCGTGGAACAGCCGCAGCATTTCGAGAGGATCGTTCTTCATGGTATCCCTTCAGTGCGCCATGGCCGCGCGCTCGATCCGCAGGCGGGGATCGACCGCGTAGTACAGCAGGTCCACGGCTAGGTTGATGACGACGAAAAACAGCGCGATCAGGCACAGGTACGCGGCCATCACCGGCACGTCGGCGAAGCCCACCGCCTGGATGAACAGCAGTCCCATGCCCGGCCACTGGAACACGGTTTCGGTGATGATGGCGAAGGCGATGATCGCGCCCAATTGCAGCCCGGTGATGGTGATCACCGGCACCAGCGTGTTCTTCAGCGCGTGGCCGAAGTGCACCGCGCGGTCGCTGAGACCGCGGGCGCGCGCGAACTTGATGTAATCGGTGCGCAGCACTTCCAGCATCTCCGAGCGCACCAGGCGCTGGATCAGCGTCATCTGGAACAGGCCCAGCGTGATCGAAGGCAGGATCAGCGCCTTGATGCCGCTCCAGGTGAGAAAGCCCGTGCTCCACCAGCCGAGCGCCACGGTCTCGCCGCGCCCGAAGGAGGGCAGCCAGCCGAGCAGCACCGCGAAGACGAGGATCAGCAGGATGCCGATGAGGAAGGTCGGCAGCGAAACACCGACCAGCGACACCGCAAGCAGGACCTGCGTCAGCCAGGAATCACGTCGCAGCGCGGTGTACACGCCCATCGCCACGCCGGCGACGAGGGCCATCGCGGCGGCCACCAGGGACAGCTCGAGCGTCGCCGGCAAACGCTCGAGGATGAGCTTGGATACCGGCTGCACCTGGCGCAGCGAGAGGCCGAACTCGCCCTGCACCGCGCGGCCGACGAAGCGTGCGTACTGCACGTAGAACGGCTGGTCGAGGCCGAGGATCTTCGTGACGCGCTCGCGGTCTTCGGGCGTCGCGTCCTGGCCGAGCATGAACAAGACCGGGTCGCCGACGAAGCGGAACAGCGCGAACGCGATGAAGCCCACCGTCAGCATGACGAGGACCGCTTGCCCGAGACGGCGCAGGATGAAGGCGAGCATGGGAGCGCGTATGCGCGGACGCGGCAATCATACAATGCCGAATGCGGGAATTCGCCCCCCGGCTCGTCGCCTGGCAGCGCCGGCACGGCCGCCACGACCTGCCCTGGCAGGGCACGCGCGACCCCTATCGCATCTGGCTCGCCGAGGTGATGCTCCAGCAGACGCAGGTGGCGGCGGTGATTCCCTACTACGAGCGGTTTCTCGCGCGCTTTCCAGGTGTCGACGCGCTTGCCGCCGCGTCGCAGGAGGAAGTGCTGCGGCTCTGGAGCGGCCTGGGCTATTACGCGCGCGGCCGCAACCTGCACGCGGCCGCAAAGGCCATCGCTGCCCAGGGGTCATTTCCGCGCACGGCGGAGCGCCTCCAGGCGCTGCCTGGCGTAGGCCGCTCCACTGCCGCGGCGATCGCCGTGTTCGCCTTCGGGCGCCGCGAGGCGATTCTCGACGGCAACGCCAAGCGCGTGTTCGCGCGCTGCTTCGGCGTAGACCGCGTCCGCCGGCTTTGGGAGCTGGCCGAGCGCCTGTTGCCACCACGGGCCGTTCGTACCTACACGCAGGCGCTGATGGATCTCGGCGCCACGATTTGCACGCGCTCCAGCCCGGCATGCGAGCGCTGCCCGGTGGCCAGCGGTTGCGTAGCACGTCGCGAGGGGCGCATCGCCGAGCTGCCGTCGCCGCGGCCGCGGCGCGCGATGCCGCAGAAGAAGGCGACGTGGCTCGTGCTCGTTTCGGGTGCGCAGGTCCTGCTCGAACGGCGAGCGCCAAGCGGCCTGTGGGGCGGTCTTTGGACGTTCCCGGAGCTGGAAGGCGCCGACGTCGAGGCGCATTGCCGGCGCGCGCTCGGCTGCGAGATCGCAGGCGCGCGCAGGCTCGTGCCGGTCGAGCACGGCTTCACGCATTTCCGGCTGCACGCGCAGCCGGTGCTGTGCGCGGTGCGTGGGCGCGCGCCGCGCGCCCAAGACGCAGGGCGCAAGTGGATCGCGGTTGCCGATGCCGCGCATGCCGCGGTGCCGGCGCCGGTGCGCAGGGTTCTCAGCAGCTTATTGCCCGGTTGAGCTGATCAGCCGGCGCAGGATCTCCAGACGGTCGGGTGCCGCGTCCATCTCGAGCAGGCGCTGCTTCGAGGCAAGCGAGAGCGGCAGCAGCTCCGCCAGCCGCGCGCTCACCCATGCCGCGGAGTCGTAGCGCGGCGGCGCCCCGATCAGCCCTGGGGTCGCGGCCTCTACGATCCGGCGCAGCACGCGCGCGCACAGGTCCGACTGGGGATCGATCGGCGCGTCGGCTTCCGGCGCGAGCATCTCCACGTCGGCCTGCGCCAGGCCGTCGGCCCGCACGCGGCGGCTGCAGATGCGG
>DATIFD010000155.1:0-2326 GCA_035455385.1 Burkholderiaceae bacterium | reverse complement strand
CGGCCGCGTCGCGGAGCTTGCGTTCTGGCGCGGAATGCTGGCTGCGCCGTCGCTGTCGCTGGTCGACGGCACGCTCGATCCCGTCCGCGACATCAACGGCACGGCCGGGCGTCTCACGCTCACGTTGCCGGCGGCGCTCACGGGAGCGTTGCTGACGCGGGTGCCGGCGGCCTTCCATGGCGGCATCAACGATGTGCTGCTGACCGGCCTGGTGGTGGCGATTGCGGACTGGTGCCGGCGGCGCGGGCGGGGATCGAGCAGCGCGGTGCTGCTCGACCTGGAGGGACATGGGCGCGAGGAGGTGTTCGGGGATATCGACCTGTCGGGCACGGTGGGCTGGTTCACCAGCCTGTTCCCGGTACGGCTCGACCCCGGCGCGCTCGATGTCGAGGAGGCGATGGCGGGCGGCGGGGCGCTCGGGCGCGCGCTCAAGACCATCAAGGAACAGCTGCGCGCGCTGCCCGACAACGGGCTCGGCTATGGTGTGCTGCGTTATCTGAACCCGCAGACGGCTTCGCAGCTTGCAGGGTTTGCCTCGCCGCAGATCGGCTTCAACTATCTCGGGCGCTTTGCCGCTTCGGCAGCGGCGGACTGGGGCAGCGCCGGCGAGGCGGTGCGGCTCGGCGCCGGCGATCCTGCCATGCCACTCGGTCATTGTATCGAGGTCAATGCGCTCACGCTGGACGAGCGCGAGGGAACCCGGTTCACGGCCACGTGGTCATGGGCGCCGGCGCTGGTGGCGGAAGCCGAGGTGCGCGATCTGGCGCAGTGCTGGTTTGCGGCGCTGGAGGCGCTTGTTCGGCATGCCGCGGCGCCCGGGGCCGGCGGCCGCACCCCCTGCGATCTACCCTTGGTGTCGCTGTCGCAGGCGGAGATCGAAGGACTGGAGAGCACGTATCCGCAGATCGAGGACGTCCTGCCGCTGGGGCCGTTGCAGGAGGGGCTGCTGTTCCATGCGCTGTACGACGCGCAGGCCCCCGACATCTATATGGTGCAGTTGGAACTGGGGCTGGAGGGAGCGCTCGACAGCGATAGGATGGCGGCGGCGGTGCAGGCGCTGGTGGCGCGTCATGCCAGCCTGCGCGCGCGCTTCCGGCACGAGCATCTCGGCCGGCCGGTGCAGATCATCGTGGCGGACGCGACGGTGCCCTGGCGCTGCATCGATCTGTCGTCACTGGATGCGGCGGGACGTGCGGAGCGCCTGGCGGCCGTCCTGGCGCAGGAGCGCGCCGCGCGCTTCGACCTCGCCGGTGCGCCGCTCGTTCGCTTTGCCTTGATCCGGCTGGCTGGCGACCAGCACCGCTTGGTGCTCACCAACCATCACATTGTGATGGATGGCTGGTCGATGCCGGTGCTGGTCCGGGAGTTGCTCACGCTCTATGCGCATCGGGGCGATGCCGCGGTGCTGCCGCGGGTGACGCCGTATCGCGATTATCTGGCCTGGATGGCCGGGCAGGACCGCAACGCTGCGCGCGCGGCCTGGCGGGAAGCTTTGGCGGGGCTGGAAGAGGCCACGCGTCTGGCGCCGCACGATCCCGGCCGTGCGCCGGTTGCGCCCGAGCAGATGCGGCTGGCGCTGAGCGCGACGCTCACCGCGGCGCTGACGGCGCAGGCCCGCCAACATGGTCTCACGCTCAACACGCTGATCCAGGCGGCCTGGGCGATCCTGCTGGGACGGATGAGCGGACGCGAGGACGTGGTGTTCGGGGTGACGGTGTCGGGCCGGCCGCCGGAGATCGCCGGCATCGAGGGCATGGTGGGGCTGTTCATCAACACGCTGCCGCTGCGGGTGCAGTTGCCGCCGGGCACGGCGCTGCTCGAGCTTCTGCGGCAGGTGCAGAACGACCAGTCGAAACTGATGGAGCACCAGCATCTGGGCCTTGCCGAGGTGCAGGGGCTGGCGGGACTGGGCGAGTTGTTCGACACGCTGGTGGTGTTCGAGAACTATCCGGTGGACCGCGCCGGCCTTACCGCGCAAGTCGGGGGTCTGCGGCTGACCGACTTCCGTGGGCTCGATGCCACCCATTATCCGCTCAGCCTGGCTGCGCACCCGGGCGAGCGGCTGCAGTTGCAGCTGAGCTATCGACCCGACCTGTTCGATCGCGCGAGCGTCGAGACGATTGCGGGCCGGCTGGTGCGGCTGCTGGAGGGAGCGGTTGCCGACCCGGATCGTGCGATCGGCCGGTTCGACATTCTGGGCGCCGGGGAGCGTCACACCATCCTGCGGGAGTGGAACGCCACCGCGCGTGCGATCCCGGTGGCGACGCTGCCTGAGCTGTTTGCTGCGCAGGTGGCGCGCACGCCTGAGGCGGATGCGGTGGTGTTC
>DATIFD010000154.1:0-3083 GCA_035455385.1 Burkholderiaceae bacterium | reverse complement strand
CGCAGGGCACGTCCGTGCAGCCGCGCTAGCGGTTCTCGGCCCGCACCGCGCTGCGACGCACGAAACGGATGGGCACTTCGCGCACCGGGCGCGGCGCCGCGCCGTGCCGCTTCAGCGTCGCGTCCAGCGTGAGCCCGCCTTCATCGGCCAACGCCGCGCCGCGCGCCTGCGCAATGGCCTGCGCGCGCTCGCCCGCGCCGGCGAACGGCGTTCTCTCGCCGAGTTGCTCGACGATGTGCAGCAGGTTGTCGCGGCCACGCTGGTGCGTGCCGCCGTAGCCCTTGATCAGACGGGCGCACAGCGCAATCTCGTGGCCGAGCCGCCAGTCGGCGCCGGTGTGGCGCACCACCGCGTCGAGCCAGCGCTCGATCAACGCCTGCTCGTCGGCGTAGCGCTGCCCGCGCCGGCGCAGCCAGCGCTGTGCCGACAGCAACCGCAGCACGAGCATGCCGAACACCGAGTGGCTCGGCAGATGCAGCGGCATCGCCCACGGCTCGAGGCCCCGCGCACGGCGTCGCGCATCGAGCCGCTGCAGTGCACGAGCCCACGACGGCGGCAGCAGGCCGGCGAACTCGGGAACACCGGGCTTGAAGTGATCGTAGACCTTGAGCAGATCGTCGTCGCCCGCGCCGGCCTCGCTCCGCACGCGCGCCCACCGCTCGTTGCGAAGCTTCAGCTCCGCCACGCGCACGATGTCGTCGAACGCCATCCACAACGCCAGCCAGCGCGCGGCCTCGCGCGTGGTGGCCCAGCCGTGCGTTGCGGCGGGGTCGCTCGCCCGCTCGGCGTCTCGCACGCGGGCCAGACGCTGCACATACAGCGCCGCATAGGCAGCGTCCTGGTACTCGCGCACCCGCGCGTGGCCGAGTGCCAGCATCGTGTGCACTTCGGGCGGGAACGCGGTCGCCACGTCGGCGGGCAACGCCGGCGGATGGCTGGGTTCGGCCCGCCCGGCGGCCGTACCGCCACCGACCACATCGGCCACGTAGGCCGCCTGGGCGCGCATGGCTTCGACGCGCGCATACGCCGACGCGAAGCCGCGCTTGCTGGCCGCTGCACCGCGCCCGCCGGCGCCGATCACCGCCTCGTAGTGCTCGCGCGCGAACGGCAGCAGGCCACTGCCGGCGATGGTCCCGAGCATCACCGCGCTGACCGCCGTGCCCGCCTCGCGCGCCAGCGCGCCGAAGTCGAGCACGTGCAGCTCCCGGCTGTGTTGACGCAGCAGCGCCTGCAGCGCCGCCGAATCGACCCGGCCGTCGCCCAACTGCACGCGCTCGGCAGTGGTCAGCGTGCGCGCGCTGGAAGCCAGCACCATCGTGCGCGTCGCATCGCTCAGGCCCAGCGAAACCTGGCGCGCCGCCTCGAGCAACTCGGAGCACACCAGCGCATCGAGACCGCCGGGCACCGGCACCAGGCCGAACACCGGCCGCCTGTGCCCGAGCGTGGCCTGCGGCTGCGGGAACACCTCGAGGTAGTACGTGGTCGCGCCGGTGCGCTGCGCAACGCCCGGGATCGACGTGCTCTGCGCGGCATAGCCCGCGCGCGTCGCGGCGTCGACCAGCCATTGCGCCAGGACGCCGCCGCCCTCGCCGCCGAGCGCGCACACCAGCAGCGTGATCGGCCGTTGCAGGCTCATGGCACCCCCTTGCCCGCTTTGCCCGCGTCCCCCAGGGTTCTGCAGGAGCCCCTTCGTGGCTCTGCGGCAGCGAGCCACCTTGTGACGGCCCCGCGGCGGCTCATCGCCATCACGCGCCCACCAGCACGCGGCGCATCGCGCCGCGCAGCGCCGCCGTCGCGCGCTCGTGCCAGCGCGGGTTGCTGATCACCTCGGCGCGGTAGAAGCTCGGGCACAGCGTGGCCGCGTGCGCATTGGCACCGCACAGGCCGCAGCCGACGCAGCCTTCGATCACGGTGGCCACCGGGTCGACCTTAAGCGGGTCGGGGTTGTCCTTCAGCGTCAACGTCGGGCAGCCCGACAGTCGGATGCAGGCATGGTCGCCGTTGCAGACGTCGTCGTCGACGCCGTACTTGACGCGGACCACGCGCTGCCCACGCTGCAGCATCGACGCGATCCACGGACGCAGCCGACGCTGCCGCTCGAGCTGGCATTCGCCCTCGGCGACGATCACCTTCAGGCCGTCGAAGTCGCTGGTCAGCGCGTCGATCAACGTGCGCCGCATCGTGTCGACCTCGTAGGTGTGCACGGTGCGCAGCCACTTGACGCCGAGCCCGCCCAGCGTCTGCTCGATCGTCGTGTTCTTGTCGACCAGGCTGGTGCGCGGGTCGGCCGCGGCGGCCTTGGCCTCGTCGTCGGGGGTCGAAATGATCTCCTGCGTGCCGGTGGCCGAGGTGTAGCCGTTCTTGAAGATCAGCAGCACCGCGTCGTCGCCGTTGAAGAGGGCACTCTGCACGCCGGTGAGCAGCCCGTTGTGCCAGAAGCCGCCGTCGCCGACGATGGCCAGCGTGCGCCGCGCCATCACCGGCGACACGCCGGCGCGGCTGGCCAGGCTCATGCCGTAGCCGAGGATCGAGTGGCCGAAGCCGAACGGCTCGAAGGTGCCGAACGCGTGGCAGCCGATGTCGGCCGCGACGTGCACCCGCCCCACCTCCTGCTGCGCCAGCTTGAGCGCGGCGAACACCGGCCGTTCGGGGCAGCCGATGCAGAAGCTCGGTGGCCGCGCCGGCAGCGGCGCGCTCAGGGCCCTGGCCGCCGCCTCGCGTCGCGTGCGGATGCCGTCGAGCCACGCCTGGGTTTCGGCCACCGGGTGCTGGGGCAGATAGCGCTGAACGAAGGCAAGCAACCCTTGCGCCATCACCTCGACCGAGTATTCGCCGGCGGGCGGCAGCAGGTCCTTGCCGTGCAGCGGCGTGTCGAGGTCGCGGCGGCGCAGCAGCGTGGCCACTTCCTGCTCGATGTACTCGGGCTGACCTTCCTCCAACAGCAGCACCGCGCGCTTGCCGGCGCAGAAAGCGGCGACTTCTTCGGGCACCAGCGGGTAGGTGACGTTCAGCACCAGCACCGGAATGTCGACGCTGCCGAACGCGTCGGCCAGACCGAGCCGCTGCAGTGCACCGACCAGCGC
>DATIFD010000153.1:0-5183 GCA_035455385.1 Burkholderiaceae bacterium | reverse complement strand
AGAGCGACCGACCGGTCATCCAGGTTGCGCTGCTCTCCAGCGTGATCCACGCCCCGACCGCCGCCCTCGTCTACCAGCTCCGCGAGGTGGTCGTTCACGGACGTCCCACGCGCGTGGCGCACTTCGACCAGCCGGCGTTCGCGTGGAAGTAGCGACCCCCACGATGCATGCGGCGCTGCGGGGCCTCACAGTGCTCGAGCGCGGCTGGCTGTCGTCGAACAACGTGCTGATCCACGGCGCGCCGGGCGAGCCGGGCGCGGTGCTGGTCGACACCGGTCATGTCAGCCACGCCGAGCAGACCGTGGCGCTGGTGCGCCACGCGCTGCGCGGTGAGCCTCTCGCGCGCATCGTCAACACGCACCTGCACTCCGACCACTGCGGCGGCAACGCCGCGCTGCAGCGCGCGTTCGGCGCGCCGATCGTCGTGCCCCCGGGCAACGCCGACGCCGTCGCGCAGTGGGACGCGACGCGATTGACGCACGCCAGCACCGGCCAGCGCAGCGAGCGCTTCACCCATGCCGGCACCTTGGCCCCGGGCGAGCACTTCGTGGCCGGCGGCCGTCGCTGGGACGCGCTGGCCGCGCCGGGCCACGACCCGTTCTCGCTGATGCTGTTCGATGCGCGCGAGGGCGTGCTGATCTCGGCCGACGCGCTGTGGGAGAACGGCTTCGGCGTCGTCTTTCCCGAGATCGACGGCGAGCGGGGGTTCGACGACGTCGCCGCCGTGTTCGATGCGATCGAGCGGCTGCCGGTGCGCATCGTGATCCCCGGCCACGGTGCACCCTTCACCGACGTCGCCGGCGCGCTGGCGCGGTCGCGCTCGCGGCTGGCCGGTTTCCGGAGCCGGCCCGAGCGTCACGTGCGGCACGCGGTCAAGGTGATGCTCAAGTACCACGTGATGGAGGAACGGCGCATCGCACTCGACGCGCTGCTGCAGTGGGCCGTCGCCACGCCGTTCCTGTGCGCCGGCTGGCAGCGCGCCGGCAGCACGGCGGAGGCGTCGATGTGCGCCTGGTGCGCCGGCCTCGTCGACGAGCTGGTCGGCGCTGGGGCGCTCGCGCGCGACGGCGGCTTCGTGCTCGACTGCTGAGGGTCGGGGTCGGGCCACGTGTCGCGCGGCCGTCAGGACCCGCGCGACGTGATGATGCGGTTCATCCACGCGGCCGACCTGGCCGCGGTGCCGAAGCTGAACAGGTGCACGCCCACCACGTTGCAGTCGTCGTGGCGCTCGCGGTACTGGGCGATCGCCGTCAACTGCTCGGCGGGGTCGGTGTGCATGAAGCTGCGCACCGCGCCCAGGCCCAGCGAGCCGAGCGCACGCAGCGACGCGCTGACCCCGCAGCGCTGCGCGAACTTCAGCAGCAGCGCCGCGCTGGTCGGCCCGGCCATGCCGACGAACACCGGCAGTCCGCTCCAGCGCCGCGCCAGCTCGTCGCAGTATTCGACGATGCGCGCCGGCGCGAACGAGAACTGCGTGACCACCGAGACACCGAGCCCCTGCCGGCGCGCCGACGTCACCTTGTCGTCGAACGCGCGCTCCAGCACGTCGGACGCAATGCGCGGATGGCCTTCGGGGTAACCGGGCAGCGCCAGCTCGCGCACGCCGCATTCTGCGAGCACGCCGTCGGTCAGCAGGGCCAGCGCATCGGCGTAGGGGCCCGCCGCCTGCGGCTCGTCGCCACCGATCAGCAGCACGCGGCGCACGCCGGCGTCGGCCGTCGCGCGCTGCAGGTACTCCGTCACTTGCGTGCGCGACGCCACGCGGCGCGCGGCCAGGTGCGGCACCGGCTGCAGGCCCGCGGCGTGCAGCGACTGCAGCACCGGCAGCGAGCCGGCGAGCGGCCGGCCGGGCAGGTGGTTGACAAACACCGGCGTGCCGGCGGGCAGCAGCGCCGCGATCGCCGCCGCATCGTCGGGGTGCGTCGGCGTCATCTCGAGCGAGCCGCCGGACACCAGCTCGGCGGCGCAGGCGGCGACGGCCTCCGGGTTGTGCTGCGGTGTGGTCACCGGGCGTCCTCCCTCAGTGCCGCTTGCAAGACACCACGTACGACTCGTCGTGGAACCACAGCCCGCCGTGGCGCTGCAGCACGCGGCCCGTCGCATCGAGGTAGCGGCGGTCGCCCACCACCTGCGCCAGCCGCTCGTCCTCGATCTGCGCCACGTAGACTGCGGCGTTCCACGCCGCGAAGAGTGTCGAGGTGCCGATGCTGGCACCGGTCAGCTCGTTGGGCAGCGTGTGCATGTCGTAGCGGAAGATCGCGCGCGCGTCGGGGTAGTCGGCCATCGTGTAGTGGCGCGCTTCCTTGCCGAGCTCGGCACGCACCGCCTTGAGCAGGTCGTGGCGCGTGGTGGTGAACGGATTCTCGTCGGGCCAGACTTCGCGGATCACCTCGAGCCCCGGATCGTGGCCGTGCGAGTGCACGCCGAACAGCCGGCCGCCGGGCCCGAGCGCGCGCACCAGCGGCGCGATCACGCGCGAGGCCTTGAATTCCACCGGCACGCGTGCGCGGTACGGCTGCGACGCGATCACCAGGTCGTAGTCGGCGCGGGCCTTGGCCTGCCGCGGAATCACGTCGTGCAGCAGGAAGCGCATGTCGTCGCGGTACAGCACCAGCACCACCGGATGGTCGTAGATCGGGTTGCCGGTCTTCGGGCTGTGGCGTGCCTGCCAGTGCTTGGCCAGGAACGGCTCGAGGTCGCGGATCTGCTCGCTGAACTCGTGCGAGCTGCTGCCGGTCATCGCCAGCTCGTGCCACACCAGCGAGGTGGCCGCCGACAGCGACTTCGGCGCCAGCCACGGCGCCTCGGTGTAGTACAGGTTGGTGACGATCAGCACCGTGGCCGGGTGCTCGAAGAAGCGGTCGGCCATCTTGTCGAGCGACATGCGCACGTCCTCGAGGCTGATCTCCTTGCCGACGAAGTAGAAGGGCATGTTCGGCAGCCGCCGGTGCATCTCGCGCATCACGCGCGTCAGCACCGTGCCGTCGCCCATGCCGGCGTCGAACACGCGCGCCGCCGGCGGTCTCGGGCGGATGTGCGCCAGCTCCATGCCGACCCGGCGCGCGATGGTCTCCTTCTCGCTGCAGGTGGTGACGAACAGCAGGTACTTCTGCCGGTTGTCGAAGAAGCGGAAGTTCTTGGATTGCGAGCGGTCGGCGGGCTCGCTTCGGCTCGCCGCAAGCGTCTCGACCGCGCTCGTCGTCTCCATGGCCTGCCTCCGTGGCGGCAATGCTCGTGGGGGCCACGATACACGGTAGGGGCCACGTTGTCTCACGCACCCGCGATGGAGTGCCATCCGGCCCCCGCGGCAATCGGATCCTGGACTGCCGAGCACTGCGTGCTCTTCCCGCGCGTGGCGCGCCGGTCGAAGATTGGCCATGCGCCCCGCCGAAGGGGATCCCGGGGCGAGTGTCAGCGCAGGCTTCGCATCGGGGCGATGTGGCACACTTGTGTCACCAGTCCGCCGAGGTCACCCCATGGGAACCACTACGCTGCGCATTCCTGACGAACTGAAGGCACGTGTCGCTGCAGCGGCCGAAGCCACCGGTGTGACGCCCCATGGATTCATGTTGCGCGCGATCGAGACACAGACGGCCGAGGCCGAGGAGCAGGCGGCTTTCGAGAAGGTCGCCGCCCAGCGCTGGCGGCAGTTCCAGCGCGATGGCCAGTACTACGCAATGGAAGAGGTGCGCGAGTACATGCTGGCCCGCGCCCGTGGCGATGCGCCTGCGCCACTGCAGCCGCGCACGCTGCCGGCCGACGAACTTGCGCGCGTGCGGACGCGCAAGCGCTGACGCGCATGACAGCCCTGCGGTTGGCGCCACAGGTCTTCTCGCGCGATCTGGAGCGAATCCACCAGCACCTCGTGACGCACGACGCCGCCCGCGTGGAGGAGCGGCTTGCCGCCATCTTCGAAGCGCTCGAGATCCTGCGCCATCACCCCGAGATCGGGTGGCCAGGCGCCGAGGGCTTTCGCGAACTGGTGATCGGCAAGGGTGCGCGCGGCTACGTGGCGCGGTATCGCTACGACCCCGTGGAGGATGCAGTCGACGTGCTGGCGATTCGGGCCCAGCGCGAAGGTGGTTTCACGCCTTGATGGCGCTTGCATCGGTGGGCTGGACGAGGGGTCGGCGATACGCCCGCCCCGAACCTGGAGCGGGCAGCGCGGCAGTGAGGTGAAGGGCGCGACCGGCGACTGCCGTCGCCCATCAAGTCGGCGGCTGTCGCCGAGTATTCCTTTGGCTCCGGCCCGGGGCTATGGCCCCTTAACTTCGCTCACGCGAAGTTAGCCTGCGCCGACGCACCGGCAAACCGCGCGCGAATGCGCGCCGCGGGCTTACAGCCCGGCTGCTGCGCGCAGCGCAGCAGCTTTGTCGGTACGTTCCCACGTGAACTCGGGTTCCTCGCGGCCGAAGTGCCCGTACGCCGCGGTCTTCTCGTAGATCGGGCGCAGCAGGTCGAGCATCTGGATGATGCCCTTGGGGCGCAGGTCGAAGTGCTCGTTGACCAGCGCGGCGATCTTGTCGTCGGGGATCTTGCCGGTGCCTTCGGTGTAGATGGTCACGTTCATCGGCTTGGCCACGCCGATCGCATAGGCCACCTGGATCTGGCACTGGCGCGCGATGCCGGCGGCGACGATGTTCTTGGCCACGTAGCGCGCCGCGTAGGCGGCCGAGCGGTCGACCTTGCTCGGGTCCTTGCCGCTGAACGCGCCACCGCCGTGTGGGCAGGCGCCACCGTAGGTGTCGACGATGATCTTGCGGCCCGTGAGGCCGCAGTCGCCCTGCGGTCCGCCGATCACGAAGCGGCCGGTCGGGTTGACCAGGTAGCGCGTGTTCTTCAGCCACTCCTTCGGGATCACCGGCTTGATGATGTTCTCGACCACCGCTTCCACGAACTCGGGCTTCATCTTCGAGCCCAGGCTCCACTCGGGCGCATGCTGGGTCGACAGCACCACCGTGTCGACCGAGTGCGGCTTGCCGTCGACGTACCGCATCGTCACCTGGCTCTTGGCATCGGGGCGCAGGTACGGCATGCGCCCGTCGCGGCGCACCTGCGATTGGCGCTCGACCAGCCGGTGCGCGTAGTAGATCGGCGCGGGCATCAGCTCGGGCGTCTCATCGCAGGCATAGCCGAACATCAAACCCTGGTCGCCGGCACCGGTGTTCAGGTGGTCGTCGCTG
>DATIFD010000152.1:0-2381 GCA_035455385.1 Burkholderiaceae bacterium | reverse complement strand
TGACGAACGCGTAGACGCCGGGCTGATGCCGCGGATTCAGCGCGCGCAGCAACGGGCCGGGCGCGTCGGCAAGGCGGTGCATCGGACGACCCCTCAAGCCGGCTGCGCGTGGCGCCGCGACAGTCGGCCGATCAGCCAGCGCACCGTGCGCGAGCACAGTCGCCACACGAAGCGCAGCCCGACCAGGGTGGCCAGCGCCTCGAGCAGCGTGACGACGAACGCCGGTGCCGGGTGCCAAGCCTGGACGCGGCGCCGGAACTTGGCCAGCGCGCGGTCGCGCCAGATCTCGATCGAGTCGTAGAAGCTCGGGATCACGAGCAGCGTCAGCAGCGTCGAGGTGATCGTGCCGCCGATGATCGCCACCGCCATCGGCCGGTAGAACTCGCCGCCCTCGCCGACGCCGATGGCCACCGGCATCATGCCGGCGATCAGCGCGAAGGTCGTCATCAGGATCGGGCGCAGCCGCTTGCGACCGGCGCGCATCAGCGCCTCCTCGCGTTCGATGCCCTCGCGCTCGAGCGCGCGCGCGGCGTCGAGCAGCAGGATCGCGTTCTTGGCCACCAGCCCGCACAGCATGATGACGCCGATGAAGCTCATCAGGTTGAGCGTGCCGCGCGTGACGAGCAGCGCGATCACCACGCCGATCAGCGACAGCGGCAGAGAGATCATTACCGGCAGCGGCGCGGTGAACGAGCCGAACTGGATCACCAGGATCAGGTACATCAGCGCGACCCCGCTGACCAGCGCGATGGCCATGCGCGAGAACACCTCCTGCTGGTCGCGCGACGCGCCGGCCAGCTCGATGCCGTAGCCGGGCGGAAAGTCCATCGAGCGCGCCAGCTTCAGCGCGTCGGCGGTCACCTCGCCGGGCGAGCGGCCCTGCGCATTGGCCGACACCGTGATCGTGCGCCGGCCTTCGGCGTGCTGGATCTGGCTGGGTCCCTTGCCCATCGTGACGGTGGCGATCTGCTCCAGCGGCACGATCAAATTGCCGCCGGTCACCGCGATCGGCAGCCGCTCGATGTTGCTGGCGCTGACGCGGTCGTCGGGGTGCAGCCGCACGGCGACGTCGCGCGTCTCGCCCGACGGGTCGACCCAGTCGCCGACCTCAATGCCGGCAAAGGCCACCCGCAGCGCCTGCGCGGCGTCTGCCACCGAGATGCCGAGCGCATTGGCCAGCCCGCGGTCGAGCTCGATCTTCAGCTCGTTCTGCGGGTCCTGCTCCGACAGCCCGACGTCCACCGCGCCGGGAAGCTGTCGCAGCCGGGCCATGAATTCGTTGGTCAGCTCGAGCAGCTTGCGCGAGTCGGCGCCATTGAAGCGCACCTGCACCGGCTTCTGCACCCCGGTGTTGAGGTCGTCGATCACGGTGTACTCGGCGCCGACGAGGCGCGCGGTCAGGCCGCGCAGGTCGCGCGCGATCGCTTCGGCCGAACGCTTGCGCTTGGTGCTCTTGCCGATGTCGACGAAGACGCGGCCGCCGTTGGGGTTGACGTTGCTGTTGGTGGCCACCGTCTCGGGGATCGTGCGCGCCAGCGTCGCCGCTGCCTCGACCTTGAGCTTGGCGTAGTGCAGGCTGCTCGACGACGGCGTGCGCACGTCGATCACCAGCACGCCATTGTCCGAGGCCGGGAGGAAGCTCGAGCCGCCGAGCGTGGCGTGCAGCGCGATCGCGCCGATGAAGCTGGCGATCGCGAGGAAGAACATCTTCACGCGGTGGTGCAGCGCCCAGGCGATCACGGTGCCGTAGCGGTCGGCCTGGTGGTCGAACCAGGCGTTGAAGCGCGCCAGCAAGCGGCTCAGCCCGCGCCGGGGGGCGGCGTGCTGCCCCGGCGGGTCGCCCCAGAACGCCGACAGCATCGGGTCGAGGGTGAACGAGATGAACAGGCTCACCAGCACCGAGGCCACCACGGTCAACCCGAACGGCCTGAACCACTCGCCGGCCACGCCGGGCATGAAGGCCACCGGCACGAAGACGGCGACGATCGAGAACGTCGTGGCCGCCACGGCCAGCCCGATCTCGGCGGTGCCGTTGAGTGCCGCGCTGCGCCGGTCCTCGCCGAGCTCCATGTGGCGCACGATGTTCTCGCGCACCACGATCGCATCGTCGATCAGCACGCCGATCGCCAGCGACAGGCCGAGCAGGCTCATGAAGTTGAGCGTGAAGCCGCACAGCCACACCGCGATGAAGGCAGCGATCACCGAGGTCGGCAGGCTGAGCGCGGTGATGGCGGTGGAACGCCAGGAGTTCAGGAACACGAACACCACCAGCACCGTCAGCAGCGCGCCCAGGGCCATGGTCACGTTGATGTCGTGGATCGAGTCGCGGATGAAGGTCGAGTCGTCGCGGATGATCGCCAGGTGGACGCCGGCCGGCAGCT
>DATIFD010000151.1:0-10004 GCA_035455385.1 Burkholderiaceae bacterium | reverse complement strand
CGGGCCGGTCCGCACCGCCGCCACCGCCGCCGGCCGCGCCACCTCGGGCCGCTCCGCCGCCACCGCCGCCACCGCCGCCACCCGCACCGCCGCCACCCCCGCCGCCACCGCCACCGCCACCCCCACCGCCACCCCCACCTCCGCGCCCGCCGGCAAAGCCTGCGCCGCCGGTCGTGCCACCGACGACCGGCCACAGCGAGCGGGCCGAGGTCGACTTCGTGGTCGGCGAGACGGGAGCCGTCGCGCAGGGCGCCCTGCCGACGCCCACCGCGGACGACTGGGCGCGGGCGCTGCAGAAGGGGCTGGGTGTGGCGCTCGGCGCGCTGCGGCCCGAGCATGCGCAGCGAGCCGGGCAACTGCTGCGCGCGATGGCCGGCGGCACGCTCGAACTGCTGATGGCGCGCCTGGTGGCCAAGCGCGAGCTCGGTGCGGCGGCCACGCAGTTGCGGGCCCGCGAGAACAATCCGCTGAAGTTCTCGCCCGACGTCGACGCCGCGCTGGCGCACCTGCTCGGCCCCGACGAGCCAGGGTTCCTCGAGCCCCGCACCGCGGTGGTGGAGGCGTTCGACGACCTGCGCGCGCACCAGGTGGCGCTGCTGGCCGGCATGCGCGCCGCGCTCGACACCGTGATGTCGCGCTTCGACCCCGAGGCGCTCGAGCAACGCCTGGCCTCCGGCAGCGCACTGGAAAACCTGATCCCCGCCAATCGCCGCGCGCGGCTGTGGAGTGCCTACGGCGAGGCCTACGCGCGCATCGTCGGCGAGATCGAGGACGATTTCGACGCGCTGTTCGGCCCCGCCTTCCTGAAGGCCTATCAGGCCCAGCTCGAGGCTCTGGCAGCGGACCGGCGGCGCAACGACGGCAAGGGGTGAGTCGGCTGCGGCCGCCCGGTCGCCAAGCGAGCTTCGTGCCAGCGGTCGCCCGGCTAGGGTCGGCCGCCACTAGGGTTGGCCGCAAAACAAGTTGAACCGGCCCATCGCACCCGGCAACCCAACGGGTAGACCAGCCTTTTCCGCCCCTGGAGAACACCATGCCCCGCCTGCTGCCGATCGCCGCCTTGCTGTTCAGCGCTGCCGTCACGCTCGCCGCCCGGGCCGACGAGGTCAAGGTGTTCCGCAACAGCGAGGCGATCGACCCCACCGAGGTGGCGCGCATCCTGGACCGCACGCCGCCGATCAAGATGCGCTCGCTGCGCCTGCTCGACGACGGCCCCGCCGCCACGGTCGCCCGCGACAGTGCGCGCCCGTCGGCGCTGTCGCTGCCGGTGCCGTTCGCTTTCGACTCCGCCGACATCCTGCCGCAGGCCAAGGCGCAGCTCGACGCCATCGCCGCCGGCATCCGCCTGTTGCCCGCCACGCAAAAGGTGGTGATCGAAGGACACACCGACGCCGTGGGCAGCGAGGAGTACAACGAGGAGCTGTCGCAGCGCCGGGCCGAGTCGGTGCGCCGCTACCTGGTGGCCATGCACGGCATCGACCCGTCGCGCCTGGACGCCGAAGGTCTGGGCAAGAACGACCCACTGCCGGGCGTGAGCCCGAAGGCCGGCGAGAACCGTCGCGTGCAGTTCCGCGGCGAGTGAGCCCGGGAAGACGAGCCCCCATCCACGGCATCACCGGCACCATCGAGGTGATTACCATGCGCGCACACCCTTCGACCAACACGCGCAGCGGATGGACAACTCACAAGTGCTGCGGCTGCTCGGCCGCATCGAACAAGCCGACGAAGGCGCGTTCCGCGAGCTCTATTGCGCCTTCTCGCGCAAGCTCTACGCCTACGTGCTGAGACAACTGTCGGACTCCGCGCAAGCCGAGGAAATCGTGGCCGATACCCTCTATGAAGTGTGGAAGGCGCCCGCCCGCTTTCGCGGCGAGTCGCAGTTCTCCACCTGGCTGATCGGCATCGCGCGCAACAAGGTGCTGATGCACTGGCGCGGCCGCAAGCCCGATGCCGACCATGACGACGTGGCCGACATGGCCGATCAACTCGCCTCGGACGCGCCCGGCGCCTTCGAACAGATGGCGCAGGCGCAGCGCAGCGAGGGCGTGCGCACCTGCATCGACAAGCTGAAGGCCGACTTTCGCGAATGTGTGCACCTGGTGTTCTTCGAGGGCATGGCGCTGGCCGACGTGGCCCGCATCCAGCAGATCCCCGAGGGCACCGTGAAGACGCGCCTGTTCCACGCGCGCCAGAAATTGAAGCAATGCCTGCAGCGCATGCTCGCCCGCGAAGGCGAGGCGCCGCTTGGAGAACTCTCATGAAAGAAAAGTTTGACGAACTGCTGCCGTTCTACGTGAACGAGACGCTCGACGAGGCCGACCGCGCGTGGGTCGACGACTACCTGCGCGAGCACCCCAAGTCGGCTGCCGAGCTGCAGTGGTACCGCTCGCTGCAGGAGACGATGCAGCGCGACATGCCGCCCGTGCCCGCCGAGATCGGGCTCGACAAGGTGATGGCGCGCATCCGCGCCGAGCGCGCCCCGAGCCGTGCCGCCAAGGCGGCGCCGGGCTTGGGCGAGCGGCTGCGCGAGTTCTTCGCGTCGATCACGCCGCAGCCGATGCTCAAGCCCGCGCTGGCCGCTGCGCTGGCCGTGGTGGTGGTGCAGGGCTTCGTGATCGGCAACCTGGTCACCAAGACCGACGAAAGCAGCGAAATCCGCGCCGTCAAGCCCACCGTGGTCGAGGCCGGCCCGTACCTCAAGGTCAACTTCAAGGCCGACGCGCGCGAGGCCGACATCCGCATGTTGCTGGTCGAGATCGACGGTTCGCTGGCCGGCGGCCCGGGCCAACTCGGCGACTGGTACGTGCGCATCCCCGAGGCGCGCATCGCCGCCGCCGCCGAGAAGGTCAAGGCCAGCGCGATCGTCGACGGCGTGTCGCGCGTCGACGCGCTGCCCACGCGGCCCTGAGCACGACGATGCACATCGGCCGCCGCAACTTCGTCGCCGCGCTCGGCTGCGCGGCCGCCGCGCCGCTGCTGGCGGCCAGCGCCTGCGCGCGCGCGGCCGCAGGCGCGTCACGGATGGCGCTGGTGATCGGCAACGCCGCGTACAAGGTGGGCGCGCTGAAGAACCCGGTCAACGACGCCAAGGCGGTGGCCGATTCGCTGCGCAGCCTCGGCTTCGATGTGACGCAGCGCGAGAATGCCTCGCTGCGTGACATGCTCGACGCTTTCCAGCAGTTCTCGATCCAGGGCCAGAGCGCCGACGTGCGGGTCGTCTACTACGCCGGCCACGGCGTGCAGGTCAAGGGCCGCAACTACCTGCTGCCGGTGGACACCGACATCCGCAGCGAAGAAGAGATGCCCAGCAAGAGCGCCGACCTGAACGCGTTCCTCGACCGGCTCGGCGGGATCAAGCAAGGCATCAACGTCGTCATTCTCGATGCGTGCCGCAACAACCCGTTCTCGGGGCAACCGGTGGTCGGTCCCGACGGCCGCGCGCTGAAGTACCGCGGGGCCACGCCGTCGGGGCTGGCACCGGTCGAAGCGCCGCTCGGATCGATGGTCGCGTTTTCCACCGCACCCGGCGGCGTCGCGCTCGACAACCCGCAGGACCGCAACAGCCTGTACACCAAGCACCTGCTGGAGTACCTGCAGTCGCCGGGACTCCCGGTGGAGCTGCTGTTCAAGCGCGTGCGGCTGGCCGTGGCCAAGGACACCGGGCGCGTGCAGGTGCCGTGGGAGAGCTCGAGCCTGACCGGCGACTTCTGCTTCCGCACGCTCGCCGGCGGCACCTGCAGCAGCGGGCGGTAAGCTCGCGCCGACGGGCCGCGGTGCGGCCCGCGAGACACAAGGCGGGCGCATGCGCGTGGGTGTGCTGACCGGGGGCGGCGATTGCCCCGGGTTGAACGCGGTGATCCGTGCGGTCACCAAGTCGCTGATCGGCCAGATCCGCGCCGAGGTGATCGGCATCGAGGATGGCTTCCTGGGTCTGGCCGAGGGCCGGACGAGGCCGTTGGACTGGGACTCGGTGAGCGGCCTCACCGCCCGCGGCGGCACCGTGCTGGGCACGACCAACCGCTTCGATCCGCTGGCCAGCGAGCAGGCCGCGCAAGCCGTGCTCGCCAACGCGCACTCGCTCGGGCTGCACGCGCTGGTGGCCATCGGCGGCGACGGCACGATGACGATCGCGCATGCGCTGGCGCAGCGGGGCCTGCCGTGCGTTGGCGTGCCCAAGACGATCGACAACGACATCGAGGGCACCGATCGGTCGTTCGGCTTCGACACCGCGGTGGCCACCATCACCGAGGCACTCGACCGCGTGCAGACCACCGCGCAGAGCCACGGTCGGGTGATGATCGTCGAGACCATGGGGCGCAACGCCGGCTGGCTGGCGCTCGAAGCTGGCATCGCCGGCTCGGCCGACGCGATCCTGCTGCCCGAGATCGACATCGATCTCGACGCGCTCGCCGCACGCTGCCGCGAACGCGAACAGCGCGAGCGCTTCACGGTGATCTGCGTCGCCGAAGGGGCCAAGCCGCGCGGGGGCGAGCCCACCGTGCAGGAGCGCATCCCCGGCCGGCCGGAGCCGGTGCGCCTGGGTGGCGTGGCGCACGCGCTGCGCGAACAGCTGCAGTCGCGCGTCGCCACCGAGGTGCGCGCCACCGTGCTCGGCCACGTGCAGCGCGGCGGCGCACCGACGCCGTTCGACCGCGTGCTGGCCACGCTGTACGGCAACGCCGCCGCCGAACTCGTTCGCGAGCAGCGGTTCGATCAGATGGTCACGCTGCAGCGCGGCGCGCTCGGCAGCGTGCCATTGGATGCAGTGGCCGGCCGCGCGCGTCGAGTGCCGAGCGACCACCCGCTGCTGCGCTGCGCGCAGCAGATCGGCATCTTCCTCGGGCGCTGACGCCCCAGCCAGCAGATCGGGGCACGCCGCGCTCAGGCGCAGCGGCGTTCGGCGAAGGCGGCCAGGTCCGCCGCGAACCGCACCGGCTCCTGGCGGTGCGGCGAATGCGCGGCCTTGTGGTACAGGCGCACGGTGCCGTCGGGCAGCGTGTCGCGGTAGTACTGGCCGAGCGGCAAGCCGCCGTAGTGGTGGCTGGCGCCGCCGAGCACCACCATCGTCGGTACCGTGACCTTGGCGATGACGTCGCGGAAATCGGCGTCGGCCAGGCTCTCGAGCATCGACACCAGGCGTTCGGCGCCGCAGCCGCTGGCCAGCTTGGCCAGCGCCCAGCGCGCCAGGCGCCCGGCCAGCGAGTCGCGCGCGCCGGCCTGCTTGAGCGGCGTGAGCTTGGCCAGGAACTCGGTGGCCACCGTGTCGGCAAAGTCGCTGCGCAGGCGGCCCAGCGTGTCCTTCAGTTCGCCACGCGGCAGCGAGCCGAACAGGCCGAGCCGCCACTCGTCGTCGGTGGTGATGCGCGGCGACTGGTCGATCAGGCAGACGCCGGCGATGCGCGACTCGCCGTGGTCCTGCAGGTACTTCATGACCACCAGGGCACCCATCGAGTGGCCGACCAGCAGCGGCCGCTGCAGCGCCAGGCCGTCGATGACCTGGGCCACGTCGTGGGCCATCTGCTGCAGCGACGGCCGGCGCTCGGCGGCGGCACGCTCGCCGTGGCCGAGCAGGTCGAACCGGTGCACCGTGTGGCGGTGCGACAGGCTCTCGACGGCGTCGTCCCACTCGCGGTGGCTGCCACCCAGGCCGTGAATCATCAGCACCGGGCGCCCCTCGCCGGCGACCTGCACCGCGATCGTCTCGCCGCTGGCCAGCCGCAGGTCGATGCGGCGCTCGGCCGCGCGCGGCAGCGCGAACTTGCCGATCAGGTTGCCGACGCCGACGCCGCTCAGGTTGCGCAACGCGCGGGCCACGTCGCCGACGTCGGTCACCAGCGCGAAGCCGGCCTTCGGCGCAGTGGATTCGGTGGCGGTCGACATGGTTGGCGGCTGCGGGTCGGGACGAGGTCTTGCACATGGGTTGCCCGCGGCGTGCAGCCGGTTCAGGGGAGGCGAGCGCGTCGCCTCGGGGGCAACCCAGACGTGCCAGGAGCTTGGCCACCGGGTCGATCCGGCTCGCCTGCCTGACCACGGCGCCGGCGAGCGCCGTGCACGCGCGGTGCTCCAATCGGGCATGCGTGCCGCTGCCATGGTGCTGATGTTGCTGGCATCGCCAGCCTGGGCGTCCGACGCCGACATCGAGTCGGCGGCGTGCCGCGATGCGCTGGCCGCGTTGCAGGCCCATGAGGCGGCGATGGCGGCAGCCGCCGCGTCCGGCTCGGGGCCGGATCGTCGGCCCCCGGCAGACACCGATGCCCGTTGGCGGGCACTGCGCGCAACGGCCGCGCACGCCTGTCTCGGCGGCGCGCCCGACGCACCGCCGCCCGCGCGTGGCGCGACGACCTGGCCGCCGATCGGCGTGCCGCCCGTCGCCCCCGCGCCATCAGCCGCGGTGGCGCCGACACGCCCGCTGCCTCCGCTGCCGGCGCGGATACCGCCGCCGACGATCACCCGATGCGACCCCACAGGCTGCTGGATGAGCAACGGCGAGCACCTGCCGCAGGTGGGGCGCGACCCCAACGACCCGCGGGCGACCTGCAGCGTGCGCGGTCGGGTCGTGATCTGCCAGTAGCGGCCGGTCAGGTCTCGGCGGCCAGCGCGGCGCGCACCTCGCCGCGCACGGCCTCGGTCAACTCGGCCTTCAGCGCGGCGAACTCCGGCGTCGTCTTCACCGAGTAGTGCCGTGGATGCGGCAGCGGCACCGCGCGGTCGAGCTTGATGCGCCCCGGGCGCGCGCTCATCACCACGACGCGCGAGCCCATGAAGACCGCCTCGTCGATGTCGTGGGTGACGAACAGCACGGTCTTCGCCTCGGCCTCCCAGATGCCGAGCAGCAGCTCCTGCATCTGCTCGCGCGTCTGGTGATCGAGGGCGCCGAACGGCTCGTCCATCAGCAGCATGCGCGGGCCGTTGGCCAGCGCGCGCGCCAGCGCCGTGCGCTGCTGCATGCCGCCGGACAGCTGCTTCGGGAAGTGCTGCTCGAAGCCGCGCAGGCCCACCTTGGCGATGAAGCCCTGCGCGACCTCGAGCTGACGCTCCCGCGGCCACCCGCGCTCGCGCAGGCCGAAGCAGACGTTGTCGAGCACGTTGAGCCACGGGAACAGCGTGTAGCTCTGGAACACCATGCCGCGGTCGGCGCCGGGCCCGGCGATGCGGCGGCCGTCGAGGAGCACCTCGCCCGCGCTGGGGTGGTCGAGGCCGGCCACGATGCGCAGCAGCGTGCTCTTGCCGCAACCGCTGGGCCCGAGGATCGCGATGAAGTCATTTTCCGCAACCTGGAGATCGGTGGACTGCAGCGCCAGCGTGTCGCCGAACCGACGCGCCACGCCGCGAACCGAAAGAATGCTCATCGCTGTGACTCCACGGGCGCTACCATCGCCCTCGTGACGTGCAGGAACGGACCGCCGGCATGAGCAGTCGCCCGCCGGGACCGATGTGGCGCAGGCTGCTGGCCGCGGCGTTCGGCCGATCCGCGGCCCCGCCCGACGCCGCACGCGCGACCCGCGAGGCCGAATTCGAGGCGAAGCTGCGCCGCCGCGCCGCCGAGCTGGCGCAGCGCGAGGACTTCCTGCAGCGGCTGACCGACACGCTGCCGGGCATGGTGGCGTACTGGAGCCGCGATGGCATCTGCGAATTCGCCAACGCCGGCTTCTGTGCCTGGCTCGGGCGCAGCCGCGAAGAGACCGTCGGCCGCCATGCGCGCGACATCGTGGCGGCCGAGACGTTCGAACAAGGCCGGGCGCTGGTGGCCGGTGTGCTCGCGGGCAAGCCTCTGCAGGCCGAGCGCACGCTGGCCAACTCGCGCGGCGAGGTGCGGCACTACCTGTCGCACTACGTGCCCAACTGGCGCGACGGGCGCGTGCACGGCTTCTTCATGATCCAGTCGGACGTCACGTCGATCAAGGAAGCCGAGCTGCGCCTGCGCCAGACCAACGCCGAGCTGGTGCACGCCGAGCAGTTCACGCGCACGATCGCCGACAACATGCCCGGCCGCGTCATCTACTGGGATCGCGATCTGCACTGCCGCTACGCCAACCAGCGGTTCTTCGACTGGCTCGGTCAGCGCCCTGAGGACGTGATCGGCAGCCCTTTCGAGAAGGTGATGGGCCAGGAGCTGCTGTCCAACCGCCGGCCGCGCATCCAGGCGGTGCTGGCCGGCGAACCGCAGGTCTTCGAGCGAGAAGAGCTCGGTCGCGACGGCCGCATCCACTTCACCTGGGTGCACTACCTGCCGGTGCGACGCGACGGCACGGTGGCGGGCTTTCTCGTGCTCGTGCACGAGATCACCGAGCTGAAGGAGGCGCAACGCCAGCTGGAGATGCTCAACGCCAACCTGGCGCAGGCGCGCGATGCCGCCGATCGCGCCAGCCGGGCGAAGAGCGAGTTTCTCGCCAACATGAGCCACGAGATCCGCACGCCGATGAACACCGTGCTCGGCATGACGCGGCTGTTGCAGCGCAGTGCGCTCAGCGAGCAACAGGGCGACAGCGTGGCCAAGATCAGCGACGCCACGCGACACCTGCTGGCGATCATCAACGACATCCTGGATCTGTCGAAGATCGAAGCCGGACACGTGCAACTCGAGCGCGTGAACTTTCCGCTCGCGGCGGTGCTCGACCAGGTGCGCTCGCTGGTCTCGGAACAGGCGCGCGGCAAGGGCCTCGCGGTCGAGCTCGACGCGGGCGACACACCGCAGTGGCTGGTGGGCGATCCGACGCGGCTGCGCCAGGCGCTGCTCAACTACGCGGCCAACGCCGTCAAGTTCACCGAGCGCGGCCACGTCTGCATCCGCGCGCGACCGTTGCAGCGCGACGGTGCGCAGGTGCTGGTGCGCTTCGAGGTCGAAGACACCGGCCCCGGCGTCGACCCGGCGCACCTGCCGCGGCTGTTCTCGAAGTTCGAGCAGGGCGATTCGTCGACCACCCGCCGCTTCGGCGGCACCGGCCTGGGCCTGGCGGTGACGAGGCGCCTGGCCGCGCTGATGTGCGGCGACTCGGGCGCCGACAGTCAGCCCGGACGGGGCAGCACCTTCTGGTTCACCGCGCGGCTCGAGGTGGGCCGCGAAGGCGTACCGCCGGCGGAGCCCTCGCCGCTCAACGGCGAGGCCGGCTCGGCGTTGCGCCAGCGGCATCGCAGCGCGCGCGTGCTGCTGGCGGAGGACCACCCGGTGAACTGCGAGATCGCCAAGGCGTTTCTCGAAGCCGCCGGGCTGCAGGTCGACGTCGCCACCGACGGGCTGCAGGCCGTGCAGATGGCGGCGCGCACCGCCTACGCCGCGGTGCTGATGGACGTGCAGATGCCGGTGCTCGACGGGCTCGATGCCACGCGCGAGATCCGCGCGCTGCCTCGAAGCCGGCATGAACGACTTCCTCGCCAAACCGGTGGAACCGGTGCAGTTGTATGCCGTGCTGCTGCGCTGGCTCGAGCCCCGTGAGGCCGCGGCCGCGCAACCGGTCTGAGCGGGCCATCATCGACCCAGCTGTGCCCACGGGAACAGCCGGCGGTTGAGCCACTTGAAAGCGAAGTCGCTGACCAGGCCGATCAGGCCGATCACGATGATGCCGAAGATGATCTGGTCGGTCGCCAGCAGCGCCTGGCTGTCGGTGATCATGTGGCCGATGCCGCTCGAGGCGCCGATCAGCTCGGCCACGATCACGTAGGTCCACGCCCAGCCGAGCACCATGCGCAGCGTCTCGGCGATCTCGGGCGCCGCGGCCGGCAGCAGCACCCGGCGGATCAGCGAGCGATCACCGACGCCGAGCGTGTACGCCGCCTCGACCAGGTCGCGCCGCGTGTTGCCGACCGTCACCGCGATCATCAGCACCAGCTGGAAGAACGAGCCGATGAAGATCACGGCCAGCTTCTGCGCCTCGCCGATGCCGGCCCACAGGATCAGCAGCGGGATGAAGGCGGAGGCCGGCAGGTAGCGCGCGAACGAGACGAAGGGCTCGAAGAAAGCCTCGATCGGCTTGTAGGCGCCCATCGCCACGCCCAGCGGCACGGCGACG
>DATIFD010000150.1:0-4192 GCA_035455385.1 Burkholderiaceae bacterium | reverse complement strand
ACCCGTTCACCGCCTGCCCGTGCCACAACGCCCCAGAGTCGGCATCGTCACGCCGGCCAGCAAGTCCTCGAACAACGGCAACTGGCAGACGGCATGGCGCTGGTCGCGCCTGCTGGCCCCCCGCTACCGGGTGAGCGTGCTCCAGCGCTGGGCAGGTGAACCGTTCGATGCGTTGATCGCGCTGCATGCCAGGCGCTCCGCCGACTCGATCCGCAGCTGGCACGACGCGCGCCGCGGCCCGCTGGTGCTGGTGCTCACTGGCACCGACCTCTACCGCGACATCGACAGCGACGTGGAGGCGCAGGCTTCGCTGCAACTGGCCGACCGGCTGGTCGTGCTGCAGGAACTCGGGGTGCAGCGCCTGCCGCCGGCGCTGCGCGTTCGCTGCACGGTGAGCTTTCAGTCCTGCGCGGCCCGGCGCACGGTCGACAAGACGCGCCGCCACCTGCGTGCGCTGATGGTGGGCCATCTGCGCGACGAGAAGTCGCCCGAGACGTACTTCGACGCGGCCCGGCTGCTGGCCGCGCGCGACGACATCCTGCTCGACCACGTCGGCGCAACGCTCGACGCCGCGCTCGCCGCACGGGCGCAGCGCCTGGCTTGCGAGCAGCCGCGCTACCGCTGGCTCGGCGCGCTCGACCACGCGACCACGCTGCGGCGCATCCAGCACGCGCACGTGCTGGTGCACGCCAGCCGCATCGAAGGCGGCGCCCACGTGATCGCCGAGGCGGTGCGCAGCGGCACGCCTGTGCTCGCCTCGCGCGTGGACGGCAACGTCGGCATGCTCGGTGCCGACTATGCCGGTTACTTCGAGTGGCACGACGCGGCCGGGCTGGCCGCCCTGCTGCGGCGTGCGCGCGACGAACCCGATATGCTGCGCACGTTGGCGCGGCAGTGCCGGCAGCGCGCCCGGCTGTTCGAACCCCGCCGCGAACGGGCGACGTTGCAGGCGATGCTCGATGCGCTGCTGCGCCGCGCTGAACCGACTTTGCGAGACCGACGATGAACGCTCCCGAACGCCCCACCGAACCCCGTCTGACGTCGCTGTCGCACGGCGGCGGCTGCGGCTGCAAGATCGCCCCCGGGGTGCTGTCGGAGATCCTGCGCGGCTCGGCCAGGATGCCGGTGCCCAGGGAGCTTCTGGTCGGCATCGAGACGGCCGACGACGCCGCGGTCTACCAGCTCAACGACGAGCAGGCACTGATCGCGACCACCGACTTCTTCATGCCGATCGTCGACGACCCGTTCGACTTCGGCCGCATCGCCGCCACCAACGCGATCTCCGACGTCTACGCGATGGGCGGCCGCCCCATCCTCGCGCTGGCGCTGGTGGGCATGCCGATCAACGTGCTGTCGACGCAGACCATCGCGCGCATCCTCGCCGGCGGCGAATCGGTGTGCCAGGCCGCTGGAATCCCGATCGCCGGCGGCCACACGATCGACTCGGTCGAGGCGATCTATGGCCTGGTCGCGCTCGGGCTGGTGCACCCCAAGCGCGTCAAGCGCAACGCCGATGCCCGCACCGGCGACCGCTTGATCCTCGGCAAGCCGCTCGGCGTGGGCGTGCTGTCGGCGGCGCTGAAGAAGGAGCAGCTCGATGCCGACGGCTATGCGCAGATGGTCGCCACGACGACCCAGCTGAACACGCCGGGGCCCGACCTCGCGGCGATCGACGGCGTGCACGCGATGACCGACGTCACCGGATTCGGGCTGGCCGGCCATGCGCTGGAGGTGGCACGCGGCGCCGATTGCAGCGTGCGGGTCGACTGGGCTCGGGTGCCGCCGCTCGGTCGGGCGCGCGAACTGGCCGCCGCCGGATTCGTCACTGGCGCGTCGGGCCGCAACTGGGCCGGCTACGGTGCCGATGTCGAGTTGCCCGCGAAGTTCGCGGCCGAAGACAAGGCGCTGCTCACCGACCCGCAGACCAGCGGCGGCCTGCTGGTGTCGTGCGCACCGGCCGCGGTGGGTCCGGTGCTCGACGTGTTCCGCCGCCACGGCTTTGCAGCTGCCGCGGAGATCGGCGAAGTGCTGCCGCACGGCGGCGGAGCGCGGCTGATCGTGCGCTGAACTGACGCGGGCAGCGGGCCAGCGCTGTCACGCGCCGGTTATCATGCCTTGCCGTGCTTGGCGATCAGGTCCTTTGCGGCCTGGTACAGCTTCTTGCCGTCGAAGCCGCGCTTGTTCATGTCGGCGACCCATTCGTCGTCGACCGGCGAAGACAGCTTGACGAATTCCTGCCGCTCCTGGGCCGTGAAGGTGTAGAGCGTGTTGCCGTGGTCGACCGCCGCCTTGCGTCCGATCGGGTCGTTGCCCTGCTGCGTCTTGCCCAGCCACGCCGACGCGGCCATGCCGGAGTTGGCGTCGATCACCTTCTTCAGGTCGGGCGCCAGGCTGTCGTACTTGGGCTTGTTCATCGCCATCACGAACGTGGTGGTGTACAGCGCCGGGCCATTGCTGTCGAACTCGCTGTGGTACTTGGTCAGCTCGTGCACCTTGACCGACGGCACCACCTCCCATGGGATGACGCAGGCGTCGATCGTGCCCTTGGACAGCGCGTCGGGGATCTGCGGCAGCGGCATGCCCACGGGGGTGGCGCCCACCGAGGCCAGCATCTTGGTGATCTGCCGCGTCGGGCCGCGCACCTTCATGCCTTTCAGGTCGGCGTGCGTCTTGATCAGCTTGGTCGCCGAGTGGAACATGCCCGGCCCGTGCACGTGCAGCGCGATGACGTGGGTCTCCTTGAACTCGTCGGGCGCGTGGGTCTGCACGTATTCCCAATAGGCCTTCGACGTCGCCTCGGCGTTGTTCATCACGAACGGCAGCTCGAACACCTCGATGCGCGGGAACCGGCCCGCGGTGCTGCCCGGCAGCGTCCAGACGATGTCGACCACGCCGTCGCGCGCCTGGTCGTACAGCTGAACCGGCGTGCCGCCGAGCTGCATCGCCGGATAGGCCTCGAACTTGATGCGGCCGCCGGACTCCTTCTCGACCTTCTCCATCCACGGCTTGTGCATCGTCAGCCACACGTTGGACAGCGGCGCCATGAAGGTGTGGAACTTCAGGGTCACCGACTGTTGCGCCAGGCCAGACAAGCCCGGCGCGCCGAGTGCCGCGACCGCGGCGCCCTGGATCAGCGTACGTCGTTTCATTCGTGGGGTCTCCGTGACTGAACACACAACGGTAACGGCGCGGCACGCCGCCGGTTTTCCCGGTTTTCCCCTATCAGCCGATGTACCGCACCAGCCACAGCGAGATCGGCGGGAACGCGATCAACAGCGTCAGCCGCACGGCATCGCTGGCCAGGAACGGCAGCACACCGTGGAACGTCTCGGCCACCGGCACATTCCTGGCCATGCCGTTGACGACGAACACGTTCAGACCCACCGGCGGCGACAGCAGGCCGAAGCTCACCGTCATCAGCACCAGGATGCCGAACCAGATCGCCACGCTCTCCTTGGGCATGCCGAAGTCCAGGCCCATCACCACCGGGAAGAAGATCGGGATCGTGATCAGCAGCACCGACAGCTCGTCCATCAGGCAGCCGAGCGCGATGTAGAAGAGCAGGATCGCAATCACCACGTGCAGCGGCGACAGGCCCCAGCCCTGCAGCAGCTGGCCCAGCTGCGCGGGCACCTGGGTCAGCGCAAGCGCCGCATTCATCAGGTCGGCGCCGAGGAAGATCATGAAGATCATCGCCGACGCCTCGGCGGTGGCGTAGAAGCAGTGCTTGAACTTCTGCCGCGTCATCTCGCCTTTCAGCACGGCGGCGATGAAGGTCGACGCGGCGCCGACCGCAGCGCCTTCGGTGGGCGTGAACTTGCCGCCGTAGATGCCGCCGAAGACGATCAGGAAGATGATCGCGATCGGCGCCACCGCCCGGACCGCCTTGCCCGACAGCGGCGGCGGCGCATCGTCGTGGGTCGGCGCCTGGCCCGGCACCAGCCGCACGTAGATCGCGATCGCGATCACATAGCCGATCATCGCGATGACGCCGGGGATCATCGCCGCGGCGAACAGCTTGGCGATGTTCTGCTCGGCCAGGATCGCGTAGATCACCAGCGGCACCGACGGCGGGATCAGGATGCCCAGCGTGCCGCCGGCCGCCAGCGTGCCGGTGGCCAGGCGCACGTGGTAGCCGTGGCGCTTCATCTCCGGCAACGCCACCGAGGTGATCGTGGCCGCAGTGGCCACC
>DATIFD010000149.1:0-3518 GCA_035455385.1 Burkholderiaceae bacterium | reverse complement strand
TGGCGTGCCGCCACCGCATAGGCGCTCGGCCGCGACGTCCACGCATCGACCCAGCCCAGCGTCTGCGTCAGGCCGACCTCGTCGCCGAGGAAGTACGGGTTCTTCAGCGACTTGAAGAAGGCCGTGCACGCGGCCTCGTCGGACGGTGCGGTGCAGGCCGACCAGGGCGAGCGCACGGCGATCAGCGCATCGCCCACCTGCGCGGAGAGCCGCTGCCACTGCGCCGGCGTCGGCCATCGCACATCGCCGGGGCGCACGCGAGAGCGAGCGGGCTCGGCCGCGGCCAAGCCAGCGCTGGACGCGGTCGAAGCAGCCAGCACGGCGGGGACCATGCGCAGGAAACGGCGTCGACCAAAGGGTGGGTGATCCATCTGCAGCCAGCGCCGGTTCGCGCCGGTCGAAAGCGTCATGGCGGGGCGGCATTGTGCGCTGGCGCGTGCGCACGCGGCATGATGGCCTGGTTGCACCGGAGGCGCCTCCCATGAAGCCCACAGATCTTCAGCTCACTGCCGACACGCTGTGTGCGCATGGCGTACCCCGCGACGACGACTCGGCGCTCGTGCCGCCGATCGTCTACAGCGCCACCTTCGCCGCGCGCGACGCCGACGAGTTTGCCGCGATGGCGAGCCAGCCGCGCCACGCGCGCTACTACACGCGTTACGGCAACCCGCTGCACGAGCAGGTGGCCGCCCAGCTGGTGGCCCTGGAAGGCGGCGACGCCGGGATGCACGACGCGCTGCTGACCGCATCGGGCATGGGCGCGATCTCGCTGGTGCTGCTCGGGCTGCTGAAGGCCGGCGACCACGTGGTCGCGCAGACCAACCACTACATGGCCACGGCCAAGCACTTCGCCGAGCTGCTGCCGCGCTTCGGCGTGCGCTGCACGCTGGTCGACCAGACCGACCTCGCGGCCTGGGAGCGTGCCATCGCGCCCGGCACGCGGCTGGTGATGACCGAGACGCCGGTCAACCCGACCTGCGCGCTGACCGACCTCGGTGCGGTGTCCCGGCTGGCGCGCGCGCAAGGCGCGATCAGCGTCTGCGACAACACGTTCGCCAGCCCGTTGAACCAGCAGCCGCTGGCGCTCGGCGTCGACCTCGTCGTGCACAGCGCCACCAAGTACCTCGGCGGCCACCACGACATCACCGCCGGCGCGGTGATCGGCCCTCGCGCGCTGATCGATGCGCTGTGGTCGACGCAGATCTGTCTGGGCGCCACGCTGGGTCCGATGGATGCCTGGCTGCTGCTGCGCGGCCTGCGCACGCTGGCGCTGCGCGTGCGCCAGCACAACGCCAGTGCGCTGGCACTCGCCGCTTGGCTCGAGGCGCAGCCGCAGGTCGAGCGCGTGTTCTACCCGGGGCTCGAGTCGCACCCGCAGCATGCGATGGCGCGCCGGCAGATGAGCGGCTTCGGCGGCGTCATGAACATCCTGATCCGCGGCGGCTACGACGAAGCGAGCCGCTTCGTGCACGCGCTGACGCTGCCGCGGCAGGCGGTGAGCCTGGGCGGCGTCGAGAGCCTGGTCGTGCACGCCGCGGCGATGTGGCGCGGCACGATGAACGACGAGCAGATGCGCGTGGCCGGCATCGCGCCCAATGCCGTGCGGCTGTCGGTGGGTGTCGAAGGCGTCGACGACCTGCGCGCCGACTTGGCGCAGGCGCTCGCCGCCGTACCGGCTCGCCCACACGACGGCTGCCAAAGTCGCTAACCTGTCACCGGCAACAGATCATCACTCTGCGAAGGTGAAGCGCCGCATGCCAAATGCGACGCCGGGGAGACAAGGCATGGTCAGCCGCCGTCGAACGGTCCTCGCTCTCGGCGCCAGCGCGTGCGCTGCGCCGGCTGCCTTGTTGGGGCAGGGCGTGTCGAACCCGATCCCGCACGTCAGCTATCTGTCGCAAGGATCGGAGGCGAACCGCGGCGCCTTTCTTGCGGCGTTCCGCGATGCCCTGCGCGAGCTCGGCTGGGTCGATGGCAAGAACGTGGTCATCGACGTCTACTTTGCGGCTCCCTATGAGCTCCCCAGCGTCGCCGCTGCGGCGGCGAGACGCGGCCCGGCCGCCATGGTAGGCACCTGCATCCCGTCAACGCGTGCGGCGAAGAACGCCTCGGCCACGATCCCCGTGGTCATGTCGGTGAACGGCGACCCGGTCGAGGCCGGGCTGGTGGCGAGCCTCGCGCGGCCGGGTGCAAACGTCACCGGCACCTGGACACTGTTCGAGCAATTGGTGCCGAAGTGGCTCGAGCTGATCACGACGGTGGCACCGGCGGCGCGGACGGTCGCGGTGCTCGTCAACCCAGACAGCATCGAAAAGGAATACTGGTGGGCACGCGCCGAAGAGGCCGCCAGACAAGTGCGCGTGCATGTGGTGCGCGCGGAGGCCGCTACGGCGTCAGATGTGGTGGACGCCCTTGCGATGGCCGTCGAGCGCGGCGCCGACGCGATGGTCGTGATGGTCGAAGCGTTGTTCCTGAACCAGATCGCGCGCACTGTGACGCTGGCGAACCTCCGCCGCTTGCCCGCGATCTATGGCTTTCGGGAGTACGCCGAGGCGGGCGGTCTGATGAGCTATGGCCTCAGCTACCGCAACTACTACAAGAACGTCGCGCGTTACGTCGACAAGGTGCTTCGTGGAGTGAAGCCAGCCGACTTGCCGGTTGAGCAGCCTACCCAGCTCGAGCTCGTCATCAACCTCAAGACTGCGAAGGCTCTTGGCATCACGATCCCGCAGTCGCTGTTGCTGCGCGCGGACGGGGTGATTCAGTAGGGAGGTGGCAACAGTTGGGCTCTGGCGCGCCCGTCGCGGAGCCGTGACTCCGGTCGCGGCCGGATTTGGCGCCCGATTCCCCACCTGGTTGCACGCCGCGTGCAATGGCTCCTTTGGCCGATGCCGTGGCGCGCGGCGCCGGCGATACTCGCGCCGACGGCGTACCGGTCCGATGGCGTTGAGCCAGCCTGACCGCAGCGGGCCCGCACGAATGGCCCGCGGTCCCCGTCTCGTTGGAGGGATCTCGATGACGACCTGGATTCGCCGCGCGCTGATCGGCGTGCTGTCGCTGCTGGTGTTGCTGGCCCTCGTGCTCGGCGCGCTGGTGTGGAACGGAGAGCGCAAGCGCGAGCGCATCGTGCCGCTGCCGCCGCTGCACTCACCGGCGTTCACCGACGATGGCACCGCGCGCGAGCGCGGCGCCTACCTGTACGGCTCGCGTGGCTGCGCCGAGTGCCACGGCGCCGACGGCGCCGGCCGCGTCTTCGTCGACAACGGCAAGGGCCTGAAGTTCAAGGGCCCGGCCATCCACGGCGGGGCCGGCAGCGCGACGCTCGGCTACACGCCACAGGATTGGGATCGCATCGTGCGCCATGGCGTCAAGCGCAACGGCCATCCGGCGATGGTGATGCCCAGCGAAGACTACAACCGCCTCACCGATGCCGATTTCGCCGCCCTGGTGTCGTACGTGCGCGCGCTGCCCGGCAGCGGCGGGGGGCCGGCGGTGATCGAGCTGCCGCTGCCGGTGCG
>DATIFD010000148.1:0-2512 GCA_035455385.1 Burkholderiaceae bacterium | reverse complement strand
CGCGCCGCCCGATGCGGTGGTGTTCTGCGAGAGCACCGCCGATGTGGCCGACGCGGTGAAGCTGGCCGCGCGGCACGATGTGCCGATCATTCCCTTCGGTGTGGGCTCGTCGCTGGAGGGTCATCTGCTCGCGGTGCAGGGCGGCATCACGCTGGACTTGCAGCGCATGAACCAGGTGCTGCGTGTCAACGCCGAGGACCTTACGGCCACGGTGCAGCCCGGTGTGACCCGCAAGCAGCTCAACGACGCCATCAAGCACCTCGGGCTGTTCTTCCCCATCGATCCCGGTGCCGACGCCTCGCTCGGCGGCATGGCCGCGACGCGTGCATCGGGCACCAATGCGGTGCGTTACGGCACCATGCGCGAGAACGTGCTCGCGCTGGAGGTGGTCACCGCCTCCGGAGACGTGATCCGCACGGGCACACGGGCCAAGAAGTCGAGCGCCGGCTACGACCTGACGCGCCTGTTCGTCGGCAGCGAGGGCACGCTCGGCGTGATCACCGAAGTGACCCTAAAGCTCTATCCGCTGCCCGAGGCGATCTCGGCGGCGATCTGCCACTTCTCCAGCGTGGCGGCGGCCGTGGACACGACGATCGCGACGATCCAGATGGGCGTGCCGATCGCCCGCGTCGAACTGCTTGATGCCAACGCGGTGCGCGCCGTCAACAAGCACGACAAGCTCTCGCTGCGCGAGACGCCGATGCTGCTGATGGAGTTCCATGGCAGCGATGCCGGCGTCGCCGAACAGGCGACCATCGTGCAGGGCATTGCGCACGAGCACGGCGGCGAGGACTTCCAGTGGGCGCGCACGCCGGAGGAGCGCACGCGGCTGTGGACCGCGCGCCACCGGGCCTACTTCGCCGGCATGGCCGCCAACCCCGGCTGCCGCACGGTCACCACCGATGCGTGCGTGCCGATCTCGCGACTGGCCGAGGCGATCGGCGAATCGGTGCGCGAGGCCGACGCGTCGGGGCTGCCGTACTACATCGTCGGCCACGTCGGCGACGGCAACTACCACGTGGCCTATCTGATCGACCCGAAGAACGCGACGCAGTGGGACACGGCCGAACGGCTCAATCTGCAACTCGTGCAGCGCGCGCTGCGGCTCGATGGCACCTGCACCGGCGAGCATGGCGTCGGGCTGCACAAGCAGGGCTTCCTGGTCGACGAGACCGGCGAAGGTACGGTGGCGATGATGCGCACGGTCAAGCGCGCGCTCGACCCCAAGAACATCCTCAATCCGGGCAAGATCTTCTCGATGTGACCGCCGCGGCCGGCGCGCCCATGTCGACCTGGGCGCATTCGATGCGGCGAAACGCCGGCGTTAATCGCTTTGCTCGGGCGCGTCCACCGACCAGGTGCCGGTCGCCTCGTTGGCCGCGTTGACGCTCTCGAGCTGCACACCGAAGCCCCACAGCCGCGCGACATGCTTGAGCACTTCCTGCGCGCTGTCGGACAGCGGCCGGTCGTTGTGCTGGAAGTGCCGCAACGTGAGTGAGCGGTCGCCGCGCAGATTCACGTTCCAGACCTGGATGTTGGGCTCGCGCGAGCCCAGGTCGTACTGCCGCGACAAGGACTCGCGCACGCGCCGGTAGCCGGAATCGTCGTGGATCGCCGCGACCTCGAGTTCGCTTTCCTTCTCGTCGTCGACGATCGTGAACAGGCGGAACTCGCGCATCAGCTTCGGGCTCAGGTACTGGCCGATGAAGCTCTCGTCCTTGTAGTTGCGCATCGCGTGGTCGAGCGTCGGAATCCAGTCGGCACCGGCGATCTCGGGGAACCACTGGCGATCCTCTTCGGTGGGGCGCTCGCAGATGCGCTTGAGGTCGCAATACATCGCGAAGCCCAGCGCATAGGGATTGATGCCGCTGTAGGCCGGGTGTCCCACCGGTGGCTGGTAGATCACGTTGGTGTGGGACTTCAGCCACTCCATCATCACGCCGTCGGTGAGGTAGCCGTCGTCGTACATCTGGTTGAGGATGTGGTAGTGCCAGAAAGTGGCCCAGCCCTCGTTCATCAGCTGGCTCTGGCGCTGCGGGTAGAAGTACTGCGCCACCTTGCGCACGATGCGCACGATCTCGCGCTGCCACGGCTCCAGCAGCGGGGCGTTCTTCTCGATGAAGTAAAGCAGATTCTCCTGCGGCTCCTCGGGGAAGCGCCGGCTTTCGGCGGCATCGCTCGACTTGTCGGCGCGGCGCGGCAGCGTGCGCCACAGGTCATTGACCTGGCGCTGGGCATAGGCTTCGCGCTCCTTGCGCTCGCGCAGTTCCTGGGCGAGCGACTTGCGGCTCGGGCGCCTGTAGCGGTCAACGCCGTGATTGGCCAGCGCGTGGCAGGAGTCGAGAAACAACTCGACCTCGTCGAGCCCGTAGCGCTCCTCGCACTCGCTGATGTACGACTTGGCATACACAAGGTAGTCGACGATCGAGCTGGCATCCGTCCACATGCGGAACAGGTAGTTGCCCTTGAAGAACGAGTTGTGCCCGAAGCACGCATGCGCCATCACCAGCGC
>DATIFD010000147.1:0-3757 GCA_035455385.1 Burkholderiaceae bacterium | reverse complement strand
GGCCGGTCTGGCGCTTCGGCGGCGGCGCGCCGCAACGCCACGCCGAGGCATTCGCCGCGACGCGGCGCCGAAGGGGTCATCGACATCGTCCCAGCCTGCACATCGTTGGAGCGGAGGTTATACCGGTGCGCAACGGCCGCGCGACGGCCGGCGCTGCCGCCGCGCTGCGCATCGTGGCCAGACAGCCGCGGATCCACGCTCGCTGCGTGGGGCGCGCCGAGCGTGTAGGCTAGCGGTCGATGAAGTGGGTGGAGCTCTACCGCATGGCCGTGCGCCATCCGCGAGCGAAGGGCATGCTCGCGGACATCGCCGCGACCGCGGTACTGGACAGCGACAACGAAGTGCTTTCGCGCGAGGTGCTGAGCCAGGCCGGGGACAGCTTGCGGGTGGTGTGCGAGCTGCTCGACCGGCATGCCGTGCCGCTCGCGGGCGAAACGGTCGATCTGGTCGGATCCGTGAGCGTGCGCGGCCCCAGGACCACCAGAAGATCGGAGTGAGACAGGCCCGCTGACGCGCGCCTGCGGCGCGCCGCGCCCGCTTACCGTGCGCGCTTGACCGACAGCGATTCGAGCCAGCGACCGATGCGGGTGGTGAGGCCACCGAAGTGGCTGTCGAGCTCTTCGGCCGGGCTCACCGGCACCAGACGGCGTACCTTCGTGGCTTCGGGCGCGGGTTCGGCCGGGGCGCCGTGGTCATGCCCGTTGCCCGGATGGCCGTTGACCGCACTGCCGTTGACCGGCGTGCCATTGACGTGGCTCCCGTTGACCGCAACACGCGTCTCGGTGGTCTCGGCCGGCAGCGGATCGAGGGCTCCAGGCCCGGTGCGTGCGGCGGTCAGTTCGGCTTCGGCACTGACCCCCAGCGGGCGCAGGTTGCCGGACGGCAGCGACCCCGGCGGCAACACCGGACGCGACGGCTTGTGCACCGCCGGCTTGGCCGCGGGCTTGGGCAACACGCTGGCCGCGGGCTTGACCTCGGGCTTCGGCAGCACGCCGGGCGCCGGCTTGGCCGCGGGCCTGGGCAACACGCTGGCCGCCGGCTTGGCCTCGGGCTCCGGCGCAGCGTGCAGCACCGGCGTCACGAACTCGATGATCGACCGCCACTGCGCGAGATCGCCTTCCACCTTGGCCGCCGGCATGTCGAAGATCGTGAGGCCGTACTCGAGGCACTTCACGTACGTCTGCGTCTCGCGCAGCGCGCCGAGAAACGGCAACTGCAGGCCCTCGGCCCACTGCCGCAGCGACGCCTCGGCCTTGGTGCGCGCGTCGATGCGCATGCCCACCGCGGCGATCTTGCAGCGCCCGCGGGCCACGCGCGGGTGCGCCAGCAGCTCGGTGTAGCACTCGGCGGCCGACTCGCGGTCGAACAGCGAGTGGCACAGCGGCATCAGCACCACGTCGGCCAGCATCACCACGCGCAGCAGGTCGTAGCCCTTCAGGCCGCCGGGGGTGTCGAGGATCACGTGCGTCACGCCCGGCGGCGTGCGCAGGATGTTGCGCGGGTCGACCGACCAGCCGACGATCTTCGGCGCCGGGGCGAGCTTCTGCAGGTCGCGCTGGCGCAGCCAGGCGTGCGACGACTGCTGAAAATCGGCGTCCCCGAGCAGCACCGGCATGCCCTGGTGGGCACACCACGCCGCCAGATGGGTGGCCAGCGTGCTCTTGCCGCTGCCTCCCTTGCGATTGACGATGGCGATGACGGGCATGCTCGGATTCGGGGCCCCTAGGCCTCCAGCTTGAATTGCAGCACCTTTGGTTGTCGTGCCCCGTGAAATACGGCGCACGTGCACGGGCACCATGGTATGCAGGGGTTATACCTTGCCCCAGCCCGCCCTCCGGGGGCCGCCGCCGGGGAACTATCGGCCGGGGCGAGAATGCGCAGCGTCGGCCGAGCTCCCCTGGGCCGAGCCCTCACCCATCACAGCAGCCATCCATGAGCGCCAGCCACACCATCACCGTCGATGCCCTGCACCACGCCATGCGCGTGCTGGTGCGCGGCTTCGGCAGCCACGACGCCGAGGTCGAAGCCGTTTGCGACAACCTGATCGAAGCCAATCTAATGGGCCACGATTCGCACGGCATCGGCATGTTGCCGCGCTACGTGGACTCTTACCTCGAAGGCAGCCTGAAGCCCAACGCTCACGTGCGCACCGTGCACGACGCCGGCGCGATGCTGCGCCTCGACGGCCAGGCCGGCTTCGGCCAGGTCGTGGGCGGCGAGGCGATGGCGCTGGGCATCGAACGCGCGCGCGCGCACGGCTGCTGCGTGATGGCGCTGGGCAACGCACACCACCTCGGCCGCATCGGCGCCTGGGCCGAGCTCGCCGTGGCCAAGGGCCTGATCTCGCTGCACTTCGTCAACGTGATCTCGCGCGGCATCGTCGCGCCGTACGGTGGCGCCGACGCGCGCTTCGGCACCAACCCGTTCACCGCGGGCATCCCGCTGAAGGGCCGCGAGCCGATGATCCTCGACTTCGCCACCAGCGTGATCGCGCAGGGCAAGACCCGCGTGGCGCACAACAAGGGCGAGCCGGTGCCGCCGGACCACCTGATCGACGACCACGGCCGCCCGACGACCAACCCGCGCTACTCGGTGATCGAGCCGTTCGGCGCGATCCTCACCTTCGGCGCGCACAAGGGCTACGGCATGGCGGTGCTGTGCGAGCTGCTCGGCGGCGCGCTCGCGTCGGGCATCACGCAGCACACGCACGACAGCAGCAAGAGGCGCGTGCTCAACGGCATGCTCACGGTGCTGATCGACCCCGAGCAACTCGCCGACCGCGCGGCCTACGAGGCGGAAATGCTGACCTTCGTCGACTGGGTCACCGCGTCGCCGCCGCGCGAGGGATTCGACCGCGTGCGGCTGGCCGGTGACCCCGAGCGCGAGTCGCGCGCCCGGCGAATGAAGGACGGCGTGCCGGTCGATGCCACCACGTGGCAGGAGATCCTCGCCGCGGCCACGAAGCTCGGCGTCGATCCGCAGCGCGTGCACGCCGAGGCCGGATTGGGCTGAGGTTGCTCCCTCGAGCGCAGCGCCGTGCGACGCTGCCGGCTTCGCGGTGTCGCGCCCGCGCGCGGTGCGGTCAATCGCCTTCGGGCGCGCCCTGCCACAGCATGTCGTAGCCGAACTCCTGCGACTCCGAGCACATCGCCCCGAGCGCATCGAACTTGCTCTTGAAGAGACTGTCCGCGTGCGAACGCTCATGCTCGTCGAATGAGCGCCAGTAGGTGACGATCGCGTAGTGCTCGTCGCCCGGCCTCGCGCCGCCGAGTGAGCCGCCAGCGGAGACAAAGCCCGTGAACTTGAAGACCTGGCCGGCGATGAAGCCGCCCTTGTCGCCACCGTAGGTCTCCTTGACGACGCTGCACATCTCGGCGACCGTGACCTCGACGTCGTCGAAGCTCACCCCGGGCTTGAGCTTGACGGTGTTAAACAGCATCTTCGCGCCGAACGGCAGCGTGATCGATGAAAACATGACTCCTCCTTGGAAAGTCGAATGGCCGACGGATTCCGGTTCGCGCGACGCGCTGCCCGCGAGAAACCTGCGCCGCCGCAGGCGAGTATTCACCGTTCGGCCATCCGGTGACGCGGCCATGGACTTGCGCCTCGGATCGCTGCCTATGCTCTGGCCCGCATGCGGCTCATGGGAGGCAGGCGGCTCAATGCGCAGTGTGAGCGATGCAAGGTGACAGCGATGCGAGTGAAGGCACCACTGTGGATGGAGTCGATGGTCTGCTTTCGGGCGCTGATTCTTCTG
>DATIFD010000146.1:0-3265 GCA_035455385.1 Burkholderiaceae bacterium | reverse complement strand
GTGCTGCTGCACGCCTGCTGCCACAACCCGACCGGCGTCGACCTCACGCGCGCCCAGTGGGACCGACTGATCCCGGTGCTGAAGCGCCGCGAGCTGATCGGCTTCCTCGACCTCGCGTACCAGGGCTACGGCGACGGGCTGGACGACGACGCCTACGCGGCGCGCGCGATGGCTTCGTCGGGTGCCGCCTGCGTGGTGGCCAATTCGTTCTCAAAGAGCATGAGCGTCTACGGCGAGCGCTGCGGCGCGCTGTCGGTGGTCTGCCCCACCGCGCGGGAGGCCGACCTGGTGCTCGGCCAGCTCAAGCTCACCGTGCGACGCATCTACTCCAGCCCGGCGATCCATGCCGCCGGCATCATGGCGCTGGTGCTCGGCGACCCGGCGCTGCGAGCGCAGTGGGAGACCGAGGTGGCGCAGATGCGCGAGCGCATCCGCGCGATGCGCAAGGCGCTGCACGAAGTGCTCGCGGCCCGCGTGCCGGGGCGTGACTTCGGCTACCTGCTGACGCAGCGCGGCATGTTCAGCTACACGGGGCTGAGCGCCGCGCAGGTCGACCGCCTGCGCGAAGAGCACGCGGTGTACCTGATCCGCTCCGGGCGGATGTGCGTGGCGGGCCTTAATCGCAGCAACGTCGAACGCACCGCGCAGGCGTTTGCGGCGGTGCTAGCCGGTTAGTCGCGGTCAACGGCGACCTCAGGTCGCCGCTGGGCGCGGTGCGAGCGTTCAGGACGACCCACGCACCGAGCGCTGGAACGCCTCGCGCAGCCAGCGGTGCGCGGGGTCGCTGTCACGCCGCAGGTGCCACACCATCTCGACGTGCACGGTGCCGGGGTCGAAGGGCAGCTCGCGCGTCACCAGCGAGCCGCGGCGACCGGCGGCTTCGATGAACGACAGCGGCAGCACGGTCAGCAGATCGGACTGCGTGACCACGCGGCCAGCCGTGAAGAACTGGTTCACCGTGAGCACGATGCGGCGCCGCCGGCCCAGCCCGGCCAGCGCGCGGTCGATCAGCCCCTGGGGCCGCCCCGAGAAGCTGACCTGCAGGTGGTGCGCGGCGCAGAACGCGTCGAGCGTCAGTTTCTTGCGCGCCAGCGGATGGTCGCGCCGCATCACGCAGACGTAACGTGTGTCGTACAGCCGCGCGTGGCGCAGCGTGGTAGCGCCCTCCGACGTCAGCAGCGTGGCGATCAGGTCGGGAAAGTGTCCCACCGCGAGGTCGGCGCTGCCTTGCTCGAGCAGCGTGCTCGGGTCGCGGGTGACCAGCGGCAGCACGTGCAGGCTGGTCGCCGCATGCACCGATTCGATCGCCCGCACCAGCGGCGGCGCCAGCAGCGCGGCGGTGGCGTCGGCCATCGCGACGCGGAAGCTTACCGCCTCGGTGCGGGGATCGAAGCTTCCCGGTGCCAGTGCATGCTGCAGCGTCGCCAGCGCGCTGCGCACCTGCGGCCACAGAGTCTGCGCGCGCGGCGTCGGCTGCATGCCGCCGGCGGTGCGCGTGAACAGCGTCTCGCCGAGCGCATCGTGCAGTCGCTTCAGCGCATGGCTCGCCGCAGGTTGGGTCATGGCCAGCACCACGGCGGCGCGCGTCAGGCTGCCTTCGGCCATCAGCGCGTCGAAGATGCGCAGCAGGTTGAGATCGAGCGTGCGGAAGTTGACGCTCGCGGTGCGTCTGGACATGCGCAGTGTTTATATCGTGGATGAGCAATCTTCAGTGGTGCGAGTTAGGTATTAACCCCAATCTCTCTTCCACAGCCGCAAAGGTCCGGCTGACGAAGGGAGGTTTTGCGATGAGCACGATCACGGTCACCGGCGTTGGCAAGGTCAAGGAACCGCGCGATCTGGACTGGACGGCCCGTGTTGCCGCTGCGTTGAGGGCATTGCTGAGTCGCAAGCCCCGTGAGCTGTCGGCTGCCGAGGCCGCGGCCGAAGAGGCGGCGCTGGTGCGCGCGATGGCACACCGCCACATGAACACCGATCCCGGCTTCGCAGCCGATCTGATGGCCGCTGCCGACCGCCACGAGGCGACTGGCAGCGCGCACTGAACGCGCGTGCCGCGGGCGCGCAATGATCACCGGTGTGACGGATTCGGCATGCGAGAGCGGGCGCGCGGCCGATCGGTGCGCGCAGGGCTCGTGGGGCCTTTAACCTCGCTTGAACCGTCCGGTCTCGCAGCAGGGAACAACGCGCCATGAACACAGGCATGCAGGGATTCGACTCGCGCAGCATGCCGTTGGCCGAGCCGAGCACCGCGCCCAGTGCACTGTCGTGGTGGTGCTGGTTCGGGCGTCGGGGCAGCAAGTTGGCCACGGTGGCTGGGGTGCAGGCATCGTGCAATCAGTCCGTTGAGCCGCAGGCCCTCGACGCGCGGTCGGCTGCGGATCCAGGTGCAGTGGCGTGCCCCCCGCAGGGGTGCCCGCGGCGCTGATCCGCCCGGCGCGCCGCGCTCAAACGCCCAGGTAGCGGTGCCAGAGGCCGGGTTCGGCGGCCAATGCCGCCGACGTGCCGGTCCAGGCGACGCGGCCCTTCTCCAGGATGACGTGGCGATCGGCCAGCCCGATCAGTCGCTGCACGTACTTGTCGATCACCACGATCGCCTGCCCAGCCTGGCGCAGCCGCGCCAGCGCGCGCCAGATCTCCTCGCGGACCAGAGGCGCAAGGCCCTCGGTGGCCTCGTCGAGGATCAGCAGTCGCGGGTTGGTGACCAGCGCACGTCCGATGGCGAGCATCTGCTGCTCGCCGCCGGACAATTGCTGCGCCCACTGCTCGCGTCGCTCGGCCAATCGGGGGAACAGCGAGAACACGCGCTGCGCATCCCACGGCGCCGCCCCAAACGCGTCGCGCCGCGTGAACGCGCTCAGGTGCTCCGCCACGCTGAGGCTGGCGAACACCTGACGACCTTCGGGCACCAGCGCGATGCCGCGCCGCGCGATGCGGTGGGCGGGCCAGCCGAGGATCGACGTGCCGGCGAAGGTCAATTCGCCGGCGGTCGGTGCGACGATGCCCATCAGCGAGCGCACCAGCGTGGTCTTGCCCATGCCGTTGCGGCCGAGCAGCGCCAACACCTCGCCGCGGCGCACCTGCAGGTCGATGCCGTGCAGCACGCGCGCGCTGCCGTAGGCGGCGTGCAGGCCCCGCGCGTCGAGCAGCAGCTCGGTGTCGCCCATCACTCCTGTCCCAGGTAGGCCGCGATCACCTGCGGGTCGCGCCGCACCTCGCCGGGTGCCGCGCTGGCGATGACGCGGCCGCTCACCAGCACCGAGACGCG
>DATIFD010000145.1:0-13982 GCA_035455385.1 Burkholderiaceae bacterium | reverse complement strand
CGCCGGTGCGGCCAGCGCAGCGGCCAGCAGCGTGCGCTGCACGGCATCGAGCATCGGCAGCGTGCGCCGATAGGCCTGCACGAACGCCACGTCGGCACCGCGCTCGCGCAGGCGATCGGCCAGCCAGTCGCGGCCGCCGTCGCCGCGCACCACCAGCACGCGCTGCCCCTGCCAGTCGAGCGTGTCGAGTCGTCGCCACAGCGCTTCGGAGTCGAACTGTTCGGACTCGCTCGGCGGCTCGACGATCGCGGCGGCCGGCACGCCGGCCTCGCGAAGCGCCCGCGACGTGCCCGGGCCGGTGGCACCGGCGAGCGTGCGCTCGGGCCAGGCGACGCCGGCCGGCCGCAGCGCGAAGAAGCTCTGCACGCAGCCGGGGCTGACGAACACCAGCAGCCGGTGCGTCGCGATCGCGATCCAGGCCGCGACGGCCGCGGGATCGGACGCCAGCTCGATGCGCAGCAACGGCAACGCCTGCGCAGTGACCCCTGCGGCCTGCAATGCGACCACCCATTCGTCGGCCTGCGGCTGCGGCCGCGTCACCAGCAACGTCGCGCTCACGCCGCACCCGGCCGCCGGCAGCGCCGCGATCCGCCTCGGGGGACAGCGAGCGAGCCGAGCCTGCAGGCCTTCATGCCGCGACGTAGCCGTCGGCGCCCTGCTGGCGCAGGCTTGCCGCCGCCTGCTCGCCGAGCGCGGAGGCAGCCTGCGCGTCGACCGCCCGGCCCTGCGTCTGCGCGCGCAGCAGCGGCAGCGTGGGTTTGTCGCCGTGGCCCAGCGCGGCACGCAGCACCAGCGTGTCGCCGTGCCAGGTCGCGAATGCGGCCAGCGGCATGCTGCAGCTGCCGCCGAGCGCACGCGACACCGCGCGCTCGGCGTGCACCGCCAGCCAGGTGGGCCCATGGTTCAACGGCGCCAGCACGCTGCGCAGCCGCGCGTCGTTGCTGCGCACCTCGATCGCCAGTGCACCCTGCCCGGCCGCCGGCAGCATCTGCCCGGCCTCGAAGCGCTGCACGATGCGCGACGCGAGGCCGAGGCGCAGCAGGCCCGCGGCGGCGAGCACGATGGCGTCGTAGTGCCCCTCGTCGAGCTTGCGCAGGCGCGTGTCGAGGTTGCCGCGCAGCGGCTCGATGCGCAGGTCGGGCCGCAGCGCCAGCAGTTGCACCACACGGCGCAGGCTCGAGGTGCCCACGCGCGAGCCCGCCGGCAAAGCGGCCAGCGACGCGAAGCGCGGCGACACGAAGGCATCGCGCGGATCCTCGCGCTCGAGCACGGCGGCCAGCGCGAAGCCGTCGGGCAGGTCCATCGGCACGTCCTTCAGCGAATGCACCGCCAGGTCGGCACGGCCGTCCTCGAGAGCGGACTCCAGCTCCTTGACGAACAAGCCCTTGCCGCCCACCTTCGACAGCGCGCGGTCGAGGATCTGGTCGCCGCGCGTGGTCATGCCCAGCAGCTGCGCTTCGAGCGCGCATTGCGTGCGCAACAGCGCGCGCACGTGCTCGGCCTGCCACAGCGCGAGGCGGCTCTCGCGGGTGGCGATGACGGGCGATTCGTGCATGCGCCGGATTATCCGTGGCGCCGCGACGGCGCCGGCGCTAGGGCCGCGCGTTGGCCTGCGAAGTGGCGACGCGTGTGCCACGCAGCGCGGCGTCGCGCGCCTCGCGCCACTGCCGATCGACGCTCGCGCAGTCGAGCGCGCGCGCCGCCGCGGCGTCGGCCGCCGGTGACCGCCACGCCAGCAGCCAGCGCGCCGCGCCATCGCAGAGCTGATCCCGATTGGCGTCACGGCGCGCAGCCTCGCCGCAGCTGCGCGCCGCAGCGGCGGCAGCCCGGGCCTCGGCTGCCCGCTCGAGCTCTTCTGCGCGCTGCCAGGCCGCGTAGCGCTGCATCGCCGGCGCCTGCTCGGGCGTGGCCAGCAGCACCTGGGCGACGAGCTGGCCGCGCAGGCTGTCGAATCGGCTGGCGCGCGCCGCGCGAAACAGCGCCTCGTCGACCGCCTGCGGGTCGCGCGCCGCCAGCTCGAGCCAGGCCGCCGCATTGTCCGGCTGCAGCGTGCTCCAGCGCCGCGTGCCGAGCGACGTACAGGCGACCGAGGCCACGCCGTCGCAGGCACGCAGCGCCACCTGCTGCACCCACGCGTCGCTGCTCGTCTGCGCGAGCTGCGCCAGCGCGTCGACCGCGGCCACCGGCGAGACGGCCGCCGCGCTGGCGACTGCAGGGCAGTCGGCCCCCGGGGCACAAGCAGCCGAGGCCGCGGTGGACTCGGGGGACGTGTCGCGAGCCAGGAGCACGCGCAACCACCAGGCGGCCGCTTGAGCGGACGGGTCCGAACCCGTGCGCAGCGCGTCGAGCGCCTGCTGCAGGCCGAGGTTGGCTTGACGCGTGACGTGGCTCGATCGCTGCACTGCCGACGGGGCCTCTCCGGTCGCGCCGCCGGCAGCATCGCCGAGGCCGCACACGCCGGAGTCGCGCGGCGCGCGCTGCGCAGCCGTCGCAGGCGGCTCGGACGCCGCCGTGCGCGCGGGCGCCGTCACCGGTTCACCGGGGTCGATGATCTCCCCGACGGGCTCGCGTGCCGGCGCCACGGTGGCCGCCGACGCAGCCGCGCCGCGCGACGCGGCAGTCGTGGCTTCCGGCAGCGGCCGCGGCGTCTTGAACCACGGCACCAGCGCCAGCGCCCACAGCGCGATCGCCAGCGCCCAGGCGCTGCGCAGCCCCCAAAGGGTGATGTGCGGGCGAAGCGACGCGAGGTTCAACGGCGTGCCGACACGGCTGTCATGTGTCGGCAGACCCTAGCGCGTCGCGCACCGATGTCAACTGTCGGCGTGAAACAGAAAGCTGCTCGCCGTTGGTGAGCAGCACGGCCCAGCCCAGCGGCTCTTCCGGCGAAGCCTGGCGCTGCAGCGCGCGCACCGCCCGTCGGGCCACCAGCGCGTTGCGGTGCACGCGGACGAAGTCGGCGCCCAGGCGCTGCTCCAGGTCGCCGAGCGGCTCGTCGAGCACCCACTCGCCGTCGGCGGTGCGCAGCGTCACGTACTTCAGCTCGGCCTTCAGGTACAGCACCTCGGTGGCCGGGATGCGCAGCACGCGGCCGCGGTCGCTCACCACCAGCATCGGCACCGCCTCGCCGTTGGCCGCACGCGGTTGCAGCCGCTGCGCCACGCGCATCAACGCGGCCTGCAGCCGCTCGCGGCGCACCGGCTTGGTCAGGTAGTCGGTGGCCTCGAGCTCGAACGCGCGCAGCGCGTGCTCGCCGTGCGCGGTGACGAACACCACCGCCGGCGGCTGCGGGCGGTGGTGCAGCTCGTCGGCCAGGTGCAGGCCGTCGAGGCCCGGCATCGCGACGTCGAGCAGCACCACGTCGCACGGGTTGTCGCGCAGCCACTGCAGCGCGCTGGCACCGTCGGCCGCCTCGCCGGCCACCACGCAGCGCGGCTCGACGCAGGCCTGCACCAGCGAGCGCAGGCGCGTGCGCGCGAACAGCTCGTCGTCGACGATCATCACCGACAGCGGCGCGGTGCGGTCGGCGGCTGGCGACACGGCGGCAGGGGTCATATCGGCACCGTCACGCGCGCGTGGTACTGGCCGTCGGAGCTCCAGGTCTCCAGCGACGCGCCGAAGTCGTGCAGCAGCGCGAGGCGCTCGCGCACGTTGACCAGTGCGATGCCGGCGCCCGGCGCCGACGGCGTGTCGGGCAGGCTGTTGCTGATGACCACCTGCGCGCTGCCGTGGCGCGCCTTGACGCGCACGCGCACGGTGCCGCCGGCGAGCGACGTCTCGATGCCGTGGCGCACGGCGTTCTCGACCAGCGGCTGCAGCACCAGCGGCGGCACGCGCGCCTGCGACGCCGCGGCGTCGACCTCCCAGCTCACCGCCAGGCGGTCGCCGAAGCGCACCTGCTCGATCGCGAGGTAGCGCTGCGCGAGGTCGATCTCCTCGGCCAGCGTGACCGACGCACCCACCTCGGCCAGCGCGACGCGGAACAGCTGCGACAGATCCTCGAGCACGCTCTCGGCGCGCTCGGGGTCGATCTGCACCAGCGCGACCGCGGTGTTCAGCGCGTTGAACAGGAAGTGCGGCCGGATGCGCGACTGCAGCTCGGCCAGCCTGGCGCTCGCGTCCGCGGGCTTGGCGCTGCGCGCGCGCTGGTCGAGCCATACCCACACCAGCGACGCGAACGCCATGCCGCTGAGCGCCGTGGTGGCGAGCGGCCACGCGCCCGCGTTGGCCATGCCCAGCGGCAGCAGCAGCGACCAGCCGGCCACCGCGGTGAGGCCGCCGATCGCCACCGCGGCGGCGGCGCGCTGCCAGGGCGCGACGCGCGCCCACACCGACTTCAGCGCGCACACCAACGCCAGCCACAGCAGCGTGCCCGCCAGCGCCGGAAACGCCAGCATCGCGAGTTGAGCCAGCCACTGCGTCGGGCTGTTGGACGCCACGAGGCCCGCGGCCGCGACACCGAGCTGCACGAACAGCACGACACGCAGCACCAGCGTCGGCTGGCAAAGGTCGAACAGCTCGCCGACGCGCGCCACCTGGCGCGCCCGCGCGGCGCCTGGGTCCTCCAACTCGCTGACGTCGAACGCCGTGTGCGGCCCCAGCTCGCCGGGCCGCGTCGAGGTCGGCCACAGGCTCGTGGGCCGGCTCTCGTGCGGCTTGGCGGTCGGGGCCGGCGTGGTCTGCTCGGTGGTCACGGGTTGCAGCGCGGTCTGCGCAGGGGTGCCGGCCGATAATACGGGCTGATCCGCAGCGCGAGACGCCATGGCGCACAACCCGCTCGACAAGAAATCACAGGCCTGGTCCGCGCTGTTCACCGAACCGATGGACGCGCTGGTGCAGCGCTACACCGCCAGCGTCGGCTTCGACCAGCGGCTGTGGCGCGCCGACCTCCTCGGCAGCCTGGCTCACGCGCGAATGCTGGCCGCCCGGCACGTCATATCGGCACCGGACCTGGCCGACATCGAGCGTGGGCTGGCGCAGATCGCGCAGGAGATCGAGGCGGGCACCTTCGAATGGAAGCTCGAGCTCGAGGACGTGCACCTGAACGTCGAGGCACGATTGACGCAGCTGGTCGGCGACGCTGGCAAGCGCCTGCACACCGGTCGCTCGCGCAACGACCAGGTGGCCACCGACATCAGGCTGTGGCTGCGCGGCGAGATCGATGCGCTGTCGGCTCTGCTGGTGCAGATGCAGAAGTCGCTGCTCGACGTGGCCGCCGCGCACACCGACACTGTGATGCCCGGCTTCACGCACCTGCAGGTGGCGCAGCCGGTGAGCTTTGCGCACCACCTGCTGGCCTACGTGGAGATGTTCGCGCGCGACGCCGAACGCCTGGCCGACGTGCGCAGGCGCACCAACCGCCTGCCGCTGGGCGCCGCCGCACTGGCCGGCACCAGCTACCCGCTCGACCGCGAGATGGTGGCGCGCGAGCTCGCCTTCGACGGTGTCTGCGAGAACAGCCTCGACGCCGTCAGCGACCGCGACTTCGCGATCGAGTTCGCCGCGTTCGCGTCGATCGCGATGGTGCACGTGTCGCGGCTGGCCGAAGAGATCGTGCTGTGGATGAGCCAGAACTTCGGCTTCGTCGACCTCGCCGACCGCCACTGCACAGGCTCGTCGATCATGCCGCAGAAGCGCAACCCTGACGTCGCCGAGCTGGCGCGCGGCAAGAGCGGCCGCGTCGTCGGCCACCTGATGGGCCTGCTCACGCTGATGAAGGGCCAGCCGCTCACCTACAACAAGGACAACCAGGAAGACAAGGAGCCGCTGTTCGACACTGTGGACACGCTGGCCGCGACGCTGCGCATCATGGCCGAGATGGTGGCGGGCCTTCGCGTCAAGCCCGAGGCGATGCGTGCCGCTGCATCGAAGGGTTATGCCACCGCCACCGACCTGGCCGACCATCTGGTACGCCAGGGCGTGCCCTTCCGCGACGCGCACGAGGTGGTCGCGCACGCGGTGAAGCTCGCGATGCAGCGTGGCGTCGACCTCGCCGAGCTGCCGCCGGCCGAGCTGCGCGCGCTGCACCCCGCGATCGGCGACGACGCGCGCGCCGCGCTGACGCTGCAGGGTTCGCTGCGCTCGCGCGCCACCCGCGGCGGCACGGCACCGGAGCGCGTGCGAGAGCAGATCGAGCGCCACCGCGCCCGCCTGGCCTGAAGCCCCAGCTCGGCGCGACGCAAGAGCCGAGACGCGTCGTCAGGGCTTCGCGTCGGGCGGCTCGCCGCGATCGAGCACGATCAGCCAACGCCCGTCGGCCTCGCGCCGCCACACCGAGCGAAAGCGCGCGATCGTGGCGCCGGCAGGGTCGCGCACCGGACCGGTCGATTGCGCCAGCGTGCCGTCGCCCAGCACCACCACGTCGTCGGGCTCCCACGAGAACGGCGCCTGCGCACCGTCGTAGAAGCGCTTCCAGCCCTCGAGCACGGCCGCCTTGCCACGCAGCAGTCGCGGGCCGGACCAGAACACCGCGTGCTCCGACAGGTGGCGGGCGAACGCAGCGAAGTCGCGCTCGGCCATGCTGCGCGCGAAGCGAAGCTCGGTATCCCAGACCTCGCGGCGCAGCGCGTCGAGATCCGGCGCGGCCCGTGCGACGCGGGCCACGGCGGTCAGCGGGCAAGCTGCGATGGCGAACAGCCCCGTGCGGCGCTTCATGGCCGCGCCAGTGTACGGGTGGTGTGCTCAGTCGCCGCCGAAGCGGATGCGCGTGGCCTCGATCAGCGTGCCGTCGGCCGACAGCTGGCCGGTCACGCGGACCACGGCCCCCTGCTTCAGATCGGCCTCGGTGCCGTTGTCGTATTCGATGTCGCTGCGCGCATAGCTCACGCGCTCGCTCCGGCCGCTGACCGTGAACACCTTCGCCAGCGTGTCGAGCGTGGCGACGGCACCGCGCAACTCCAGCGGCTCGGTCTGGTCCTTGTCCTCGACCTCCACGCTGCTGGCCACCAGCACGCCAGACACCAGGCGCCCCTCGACCTCGACCCGCAGGCCTAGCGCCAACGGGCCGCCGTTGATCTGCGCCCCGCTGGCGTCGATCACGATGCCGCCGACGGCAAAGCTGGCACTGGAGGTGAATGCGGTGATCACGCCGCGCGCCTTGGCTTCGTCGCGGTCGCCGCCGACGGGACCGGTGCCGCCCAGCGCACTGACCACCCAGCGGCCCTGCGCGTCGGGCTGCAACCCGACCAAGACCCGCATGAACGCGCCGTTGCGCAGCGCGGCTGCTCCGGAGACGCCGGGGTCATAGACGAAGTGCGCACTACCGATGTCGAAGGTGTGCGCCTTCGTGTCGAGCGCAGACACCACGCCGCGGAACTTGAACGATGTCGCGCCGTCGTCGGGTTCGATGCGGGTGGCGGTGATGTCGGTGGCCGCGATGTAGCCGAAGACCTCGACCACGCGCCCGACGGCGATCGCGGCGATGCCCCCGACGAGACTGTCGTCGAACACGGTGCCCGCGTTGATGCGCACGGTCTGGCCGTTGACCACCAGGCTGTCGGCCGCCACCGAATCGACGCGACCGACCAGTGCGCTGACGATGCGCACCTGCGAGGCGGTGGCCGCGCCGTTGCTGATGGCGCCACTGTCGATCTCGACCATCTGCCCCAAACGCAGATCGCCGCGGGCGCGCTGATCGCCGTCGTCGTCGTCGACGGTCGCCGCGCTTTCGTCGAAGTGCACGTCCTGGACGATGATCGAGCCGAAGCCGGTAATCGGCCCCGACGCAAACGAGCCGGTGCCGCCGGTGCCGACGCCGCCGCCGCAGGCAACCACCAGGGCGGTGGCCAATGCCGCCATCCACCACGGCGCTGCGCGCCAGAACCCTCCACGGACCCAACCCATTACCGCTTCCTCGTCTTGCGCGACCGCGCTGCCGGAGCCGGCGCGGACGTGTTCTCGTCGAACGTGTAGAGCCCCAACCGCAGCCTGTGCGTGGCACCCTCGTGCGGCCGGTCGCGCTCGACCATGCCCTCCATGGCGGGTACGAGCGCGGCCAGCAATCCCTTCCACAACTCGCCGATGTGCTGCCACGCCTCGCGCACCGACGCCTGGCTGAGGCCCTCGGCATAGACAGCCTGTTCGAAATGCCGCTGGCCGTCGCCGAGCACGTTGTCCACCGCGCCCGACAGGTGATCGCCGACGTTGTGGCCCAGATACTGCAGCATGCGCACGCGGTCGCCCCGGGGCACGAACGCATCGCGCACCAGCGCGACGGTGTCATTCTCGGTGTCCTGCACCGCGAGCTTCAATCGCACCAGTTCGTCGAGCAGGCTGCGCGGGTGCACGTCGCGCGTGATCGCCTGCGCCAGTGACTCGAAGCTCGGAGGGCGCCCCTGGCGCTTGAGCACGCGCGGCTCGCCGCGCCGGTCGCGGTAGCGCGCATCGCTCATCCAGTGCGCGAACACCTCGCTGGCCAGCGAACGCCGCGGCAACTGCTGCGCAGCCTGCGCGTCGCGCAGCACGGCGAGCAGGCGCGACACCTCGCGACGGTTGATGCCGGTGGCCGTGGCCAGCCGGCTGACCTTGCGGTGCGCCAGCAGGTCGGGGTGCGCCGCGTCGGCCGCGCCGATGAAGGCACGCCGCATCAGCTCCTCGACGGTGGCGTACGGCAGACCGCGCTGCACCGACAAGATGGCCAACGGCTCGAGCACCCGGCGCACGGCGGCCAACAGGGCCTCCTGTTCGTCGGACGGGGCGGGCGGCTGGCGCGCGGTCATACGGCGGGCTGTCTGTGCAACCCGCACATGCTAGCCGTTGCCGGCGCCAACCCGCCCGTGCGCCCAGTTCGGCGCGTGCGTTCGGTCACTGCTCGAACTTGATCTCCATCGCCTCGACCGTCACACCGTCGCTGGCCAGCTTGCCCTTGACCTCGACCGTCTTGCCGTTGTCGAGGTTGGACGCGTCGCCGCCCGAGAACGTCGTGGCGCTGCTGTAGTGCACCTGTACGCCGCGCACCGTGAACGTCTGGGCCGCTTTGTCCAGGCCGCTGATCGCACCGTGCAATTCGTTCAGGTGGTCGTCGTCGGTGGCATGGTGATCTTCGAGCTGGACCTTGCTGGCCACCAGCACGCCGTTGACGATCGCCCCCTCGACCTCGACGGCGGCGCCCATCTCGATGCCGGCGGTGCCATCGGGGAACGCCGTGCTGCCATCGGTGGTCACCGGCAGACCATTGACGCTGAACGACGTGATGTCGGTGAACGCGGTGACGATGCCGCGCACTTCGGCTTCGTCATGGTCCTCGACCTTGCGCACGCCGCTGCGGATGCTGACCGCTTGCCAGACGCCGGACACCGCGGTGGTCTGCAGGCGCACGCGGACCGGTACGCCATTGGCGAAGTTGGGCGGCAGATCGGCCGCAGCGACCGCCGAATACGAAATCGTCGCCCCGCCGATCGTGAACGTCTTCGCCGTGGTATCGAGGTTCGACACCGGGCCGCGCAGACGGAAGAACGCGACCTGGGATTCCTTCTCGATGCGCTTGGCCAGGTACTGTCCGTTGGCGGCGTCAAACTGCGCATGCACCTCGACGATGTCGCCCACCACCAGCGCGCTCAAGCCTCCGGCGAGGCTGTCGTCGAACACGGTGGTGTCGCTGACGTCGACGGTCTGACCGAGCACGGTCAGCTGCCCGGCCGTGGTGTCGATCGCTTCGACCGGTCCGACGATTTCGGCGCCGAAGCGGATCTGTTGCGCCGTGGCGCTGCGGCCGGCCGACGTAGCCTGCACACGGTTGCTCAACACCTCGACCGTCATGCCGAGCTTGAGCTCGCCGCTGCTGTGCGGCTGGTTGTCGTCGTCGAGCACCTGCGCGCGGCTGTCGTCGAAGCGCACGCCGTCGACGATGATCGAGCCGAAGCCCGTGATCGTGCCCATCGTGAAGGCGCTGCCGGTGGCGGGGCCGGCGCCGCCGCCTCCACCGCCGCCGCAACCGGTGGCCAGTACGGCCGCCGCCAGCCAGGCCAGCGCGGTGCGCGCCAGCCGGCGCGAATTCACGGAAATCGAAATCATGGGTGGCTCCTCGTGTGGCGCCGGCGGTGCGAACGCCGGTTCGCGATCAAATGTGCAGCTTGCACATCAGCTTACGCGCCTGGCGCCACGCCCCATCCCACCCAATTGCAACCAAGTGCATCGGCCGTCCCACCGACCGACAATCGCGGCATGTCAGTTGCGCACCGACGCTGGATCGCCCACCTCGACATGGACGCGTTCTATGCGTCGGTCGAGCTGCTGCGCTATCCCGAGCTGGTCGGCCAGCCGGTGGTGATCGGCGGCGGCCGCCGCCACCAGCCACGGCAGCGCGCCGACGGCAGCCGCGAGTTCGCGACCCTGGCCACCTACAAGGGCCGCGGCGTCATCACCACCGCCACCTATCCGGCGCGCGACCTCGGCGTGCGCTCGGGCATGGGGCTGATGAAGGCGGCGCTGCTGGCGCCGCAGGCGGTGCTGCTGCCGGTGGACCACGACGAGTACAAGCGCTACTCGCGCCGCTTCAAGGCCGCGGTGGCCGAGGTGGCGCCGTGCATCGAAGACCGTGGCATCGACGAGATCTACATCGACCTCACCGACCTGCCCGGCGCGCAGGACGCGGTCGGGCACGACCGCTTCGGCGGCGTGCGCGCGCTGGCGCTCGAGATCAAGAACAGCGTGCACCGCGCCACCGGCCTCACCTGCTCGATCGGGCTGACACCGAACAAGCTGCTGTCGAAGATCGCCTCCGACCTCGACAAGCCCGATGGCCTGACGCTGCTGACGCTCGACGACGTGCGCACGCAGATCTGGCCGCTGCCGGTGCGGCGCATCAACGGCATCGGCCCGAAGGCTGCCATCAAGCTCGCGAGCCTGGGCATCACGCGCATCGGCGATCTCGCCGGGCGCGACCCGGCTTTCCTGGTGGAACAGTTCGGACGCAGCTACGGGCGCTGGTTGCACGAGGCCGCGCACGGCCACGACGAGCGGCCGGTGGTGACGATCAGCGAGCCGGTGTCGATGAGCCGCGAGACCACCTTCGAGCGCGACCTGCACGCCAGGGCCGACCGGCCCGAGCTGTCGCGCGTGTTCACCGAGCTGGCCGAGGCCGTCGCGCACGACCTGCAGCGCAAGGGTTACGCGGGCCGCACGATCGGCATCAAGCTGCGCTTCGACGACTTCAAGACCGTGACGCGCGACATCACGCTGGCGCACCCGGTGGACGACGCGCAGGCCATCCGCCAGGCCGCGGGCCAGTGCCTGAAGCGGGTGGACCTGGCCCGGCGCATCCGGCTGCTCGGCGTGCGAGCCGGCACGCTGGTGCGCTCGCGCGACCTGCCGGCCGCCGCGGCACAGGCCTCGCAGGCCGAGCGCGAGCTGTTCTCCGGCCCTTAGGGTTTCAGCCTGCCGGCGGGCACTTCGGCACGCGTCGGCAGCCGCCACAGCCAGACCGCGGCGACTGCGCACGCCAGCACAGGCAGCCACGACACCTGCACCGGCAGCGCGAGCGCGGCCAGCACCGACCCCACGGTCATCGTCGCCCACACCAGCTGCTTGACGCGCAGCGGCACGGCGTGGTGGTCACGCCAGTCGCGCACGATCGGCCCGAGTTGCGGCTGAGCGAGCAGCCAGCGCTCGCAACGCTCGCAGCCGCGCGACATGCAGAACGCGGCCAGCAGCACGAGTGGAACCGTCGGCACCACCGGCAGGAACAGGCCGACGACGCCGACCACCAGCGAGATGAGTCCGGCGATCGTCCAGAGCACGCGCTGCCACAGCGGCCGCGCGGGAAGCGGGGTGGTTTGTCGGGGCATGGCCCGATCCTACCCGGCGCGCTGCTGCCGTAGCATCGCCGGTGGAGGAGCGAGTCGCCATGACCGTGATCACATGCATCGAAGACCTGCGCACACTGGCGCGCCGGCGCGTGCCGCGCATGTTCTACGACTATGCCGACACCGGCTCGTGGACCGAGAGCACCTACCGCGCCAACGAGGCCGACTTCCAGAAGATCAAGCTGCGCCAGCGCGTGGCGGTGAACATGGAGGGCCGCAGCACGGCGACCCGGATGGTCGGTGTCGACGTCGCGATGCCGGTGGCGATCGCGCCGGTGGGCCTGACCGGCATGCAGCATGCCGACGGCGAGATCCTCGCTGCGCGCGCGGCGGAGAAGTTCGGCATTCCGTTCACGCTGTCGACGATGAGCATCTGCTCGATCGAGGACATCGCGGCCGCCACCAGCAAGCCGTTCTGGTTCCAGCTCTACGTGATGCGCGACCGCGGCTTCATCGAACGGCTGATCGACCGCGCCAAGGCGGCGAAATGCGGCGCGCTGGTGCTGACGCTGGACCTGCAGATCCTCGGCCAGCGCCACAAGGACCTGAAGAACGGCCTGTCGACGCCGCCCAAGCCGACGCTGGCCAACCTGATCAACCTCGCCACCAAGTGGCGCTGGTGCCTGGGCATGGCCGGCACCAAGCGCCGGCAGTTCGGCAACATCATGGGCCACGTCCAGGGCGTGGACGACATGTCCAACCTCGGCGCCTGGACGGCGCAGCAGTTCGACCCCCGGCTGAACTGGGGCGACGTCGAGTGGATCAAGAAGCGCTGGGGCGGCAAGCTGATCCTCAAGGGCATCCAGGACGTCGAGGACGCGCGCCTCGCGGTGGACTCCGGCGCCGATGCGCTGATCGTCAGCAACCACGGCGGCCGCCAGCTCGACGGCGCGCAGTCGAGCATCGAGGCGCTGCCGGCGATCGTGGCCGACGTGGGCTCCAAGATCGAGGTGCACATGGACGGCGGCATCCGCTCGGGGCAGGACGTGCTGAAGGCGATCGCGCTCGGCGCCAAGGGCACCTACATCGGCCGCGCGATGGTCTACGGGCTCGGCGCGATGGGCGAGGCCGGTGTGACCCAGGCGCTGCAGATCATCCACCGCGAGCTGGATCTGACGATGGCGTTCTGTGGGCGCACGCGCATCGAGCAGGTCGACGGCAGCATCCTGCTGCCGGGGACGTTTCCGACCTGACGCCCCCGCGGTCTCAGAGCCGAGCGGTGTCAAAGGTATTGCAATCGCGCAGATTCCCGCTGGCCATCCCACGCTTGAACCAGCCCACGCGCTGCGCGCTGGTGCCGTGGGTGAAAGTCTCGGGCACCACGGTACCCTGAGAGCGCCGTTGCAGCGTGTCGTCGCCGATCTGCGAGGCGGCGTTGAGTGCCTCCTCGAGGTCGCCCTGCTCGAGGATCTGGCGCGAGCGCTGCGCGTTGTTGGCCCACACGCCGGCCAGGCAGTCGGCCTGCAGCTCCAGCCGCACCGACAGCGAGTTCGACTGCGCGGCGCTGCTGCGCTGGCGCATCGCGTCGATCTTCTCGGTGATGCCGAGCAGCGCCTGCACGTGATGGCCGACCTCGTGCGCGATCACGTAGGCCTGCGCAAAGTCGCCCGGCGCCCCGAGGCGCGACTTCATCGTCTCGTAGAACGCGAGGTCGATGTACACCCTCTGGTCGCCCGGGCAGTAGAACGGCCCCATCGCGGACTGCCCCGTGCCGCAGGCGGTGGGAATGGCGCCGCGATACAGCACCAGCTTGGGCGCACGGTAGGTGGCCCCCTGTGCCGCGAACTGCGCGTGCCACACGTCCTCGGTGTCGGCCAGTACGGTGGACACGAAGGCCGCCGACTTGTCGTCGGCCGGTGGGCGATGCGCCGGGCCCTGCGCCACCGGCGCCGGCTCGGGCACGCCGCCGCCGCTGAGCACGCCCAGCAGCGTCAGCGGATTGATGCCCAGCGCCCAGCCCGCGACCAGCGCGATCACGATCGTGCCGATGCCGATGCTGCGGCCGCCGATGCCGAAACCGCTCCCGCCCATCATCGGCCCGTCGTCGCGCCGGTCTTCGACGTTGTCGCTCTGGCGGTTGCCTTCCCACTTCATCTCGTGCTCCGCGGCGGTGGCCTGAGGTGCACATACTGCATCATCCGACCCGCGCGGACATCAGCGCGACCCGATTCGCGCCGCCAGTCT
>DATIFD010000144.1:0-8355 GCA_035455385.1 Burkholderiaceae bacterium | reverse complement strand
AGCATGGTCAGGCGATCCGGCCCCAGGCCAAAGGCGAAGCCGATGTACTGCTCGGGGTCCAGGCCGAAATTGCGCACCACGTTCGGGTGCACCTGCCCCGAACCCGCGACCTCGAGCCACTTTCCTTGCAGCGGCCCGCTGGAGAACGCGATGTCGACCTCGGCCGACGGCTCGGTGAACGGAAAGAACGACGGCCGGACGCGCATCTGCAGGTCGTCGGTCTCGAAGAACTGGCGGAAGAAGTCCGCGAACACCGCCTTCAGGTCCTTGAAGCTGACGTTCGCACCGATCCACAGGCCCTCGCACTGGTGGAACATCGGCGAGTGGGTCGCGTCGCTGTCGACCCGGTAGGTGCGGCCCGGCGCGATGACGCGGATGTCGGGCATCACCGCGGCACCTGCGTAGCGCCGCGCATGCGCGCGCGCATGGCGCACCTGCATCGGCGACGTGTGCGGGCGCAGGTTCAGCCAGCGCCCCTGCTCGTCCTTGATGTCGACGTAGAACGTGTCCTGCATCGAACGGGCGGGATGGTTCTCCGGGTTGTTCAACGCGGTGAAGCTCATCCAGTCGGTCTCGATCTCGGGGCCGTCGGCCACCTCGAAACCCATCGACTTGAAGATCGCCTCGATGCGCTCGATCGTCAACGACACCGGATGCAGGCCGCCCTCGCCGCGCCGGCGCCCCGGCAGCGTGACGTCGAGCGCCTCGGCGCGCAGCTGCGCGTCGAGCTCGGCTTGCGCCAGCGCATGGCGGCGCTCTTGCAGCGCCTCCTCGATGCGCTCCTTCGTGCGGTTGATGAGCGCGCCGCGCGACTTCTTCTCGTCGACCGGCAGGCTGGCCAGCGCCTTCAGCAGCTCGGTGACGCGACCCGACTTGCCCAGAAACCGCGCCTTCGCGTTCTCGAGTTCGGCCGGCGTCGGCGCAGCGGCGAACTCATGCTGCGCGCGATCGACCAGTTGATCCAGTTCGTCCATGTTCTCGATCGACCACAGAAAAAGGGCAGGCCCACCCGAGGTGACGGCCTGCCCTGTTGCCTGCAACCAGCGGTACCGCGGCTGCGGCGCCCTGTTGCGTCGGCCGGGCCACTCGGGCCTGGCCGTTCGTACGTTCAGGCGAGCTGGGCCTTCACCTTGGCCACGATGCTGCCGAAGGCAGCCGGGTCGTTGACAGCCAGCTCGGCCAGCACCTTGCGGTCGATGTCGATCGCCGCCTTCTTCATGCCGGCCATGAACTGGCTGTAGCTGATGCCCAGCTCGCGCGCGGCGGCGTTGATGCGGGCGATCCACAGCTGGCGGAACACGCGCTTGCGCGCGCGCCGATCGCGGTAGGCGTACTGGCCGGCCTTCATCACCGCCTCTTTGGCGATGCGGAAGACGTTCTTGCGGCGGCCTCGATAGCCCTTGGCCTGCTCGAGGACCTTCTTGTGGCGTGCGTGGGCAGTGACGCCGCGTTTGACGCGAGGCATGTTGGAGCTCCTTCGTGCGAGTCAGTCGATCACAAGCCGGCAAAGGGCAGCATTGCAGCGACGTGCCCCATGTTGGTCTCGTGCACACCGGTGGCGCCGCGCAGGTGGCGCTTGCGGGTAGTGGACTTCTTGGTCAGGATGTGGCGCTTGTACGCCTGACCGCGCTTGACGGTGCCACCCGGACGCACGCGGAACCGCTTGGCCGCGCTCTTCTTGGTCTTCATCTTGGGCATGGCTGCTCCTTCTTGATGTTGCTGCCGCAGGCGGACGCGCTGACGGCGCGCGTCGCTTGGGTCGGGCCTGCGGTGGCTTTGTGTGTCCCCGGCGCAGCGACCAAACCGCGCCGGAAACGTGAACGTGATCGGACTGCGCTACTTCTTCTTCGGTGCCAGCACCATCACCATCTGGCGGCCTTCGAGCTTGGGCATGTGCTCGACGACAGCCACATCGGCCAATTCGTCGCGGATGCGCTCGAGCAACCGCATGCCGATTTCCTGGTGCGTGATCTCGCGGCCGCGGAATCGCAATGTCACCTTGCCCTTATCGCCGTCCTCGGCGATGAAGCGGCGCAGGTTGCGCATCTTGATGGCGTAGTCACCTTCGTCCGTGCCCGGACGGAACTTGACTTCCTTGACCTCGATGATCTTCTGCTTGCTCTTGGCTTCGGCCGCCTTTTTCTGCTCCTGGTACTTGAACTTGCCGTAGTCCATCAATCGGCACACCGGCGGATCGGCGGTGGCGGCGATTTCGACCAGGTCCACGTCGTATTCACCCGATAGGCGCAGCGCCTCGGTCAACGGGACGACGCCCAGGGGCTCGTTGTCGGGCCCGTTGAGTCGCACCTGCGGTGCGGTGATCTCTCGGTTGAGCCGGTGCTTGCGCTCGGCGTTGGGAATGCGACGGTCCAGAAACGTAGCGATGGTGGTGACCCCTTCAACGACCCTTCAGGCAAGCAAAGGACCGAACAAAACGAAAAGCGCGCCGAAGGCTCAGACCTTGCGGGCCACGTCGTCGGCGATCTTCTGATGGAACGCGTCGACCGACATGGCGCCGAGGTCTACGTTGCCCCGGGCGCGCACCGAAACAGCCCCGCTTGCCTTTTCCTTGTCGCCAACGACCAGGATGTACGGGACCTTGCGCATCGAATGCTCGCGGATTTTATAGCCAATCTTGTCGCTGCGCAAATCCGCCTGGACCCTAACCCCTTGTTTTTGAAGCCGTTTCGCCACTTCGCCTGCGTAGTCGGCCTGCCCCTCGGCGATCGGCGCCACCACCGCCTGCAACGGCGACAGCCACACCGGCATGGCCCCGGCGTGCTGCTCGATCAGGATGCCGATGAACCGCTCCAGGCTGCCGACGATCGCCCGGTGCAGCATCACCGGATGGGCGCGACCGCTGGACTCGGTGACGTACTCGCCGCCCAGACGCTCGGCGGTATTGAAGTCGACCTGCATCGTGCCGCACTGCCACTGTCGGCCGATGGCGTCCTTCAACGTGTACTCGATCTTCGGGCCGTAAAAGGCGCCGTCGCCGGGGGACACCGTGAACTCGCAGCCCGATCGGCGCAGCGACTCCATCAGCGCCTGCTCCGACTTGTCCCACTGCACATCGGAGCCCACCCGCTTCTCCGGTCGCGTGGCCACCTTGTAGATGATGTCCGTGAAGCCGAAGTCCTGGTAGACCTTCTGCAGCAGTGCCGTGTAGGCGACGCATTCGTCCAGGATGTGGTCTTCGGTGCAGAAGATGTGGCCGTCGTCCTGCGTGAAGCCGCGCACGCGCATGATGCCGTGCAGTGCCCCGCTGGGCTCGTTGCGGTGGCAGGCGCCGAACTCGCCGTAGCGGATCGGCAGGTCGCGGTAGCTCTTGATGCCCTGCTTGAAGATCAGCACGTGGCCGGGGCAGTTCATCGGCTTGAGCGCGAACTCGCGCTTTTCCGACTCCGTGACGAACATGTTGTCGCGGTAGTTGTCCCAGTGGCCGGTCTTCTCCCATAGGCTCTTGTCGAGGATCTGCGGGCCGCGCACCTCCAGGTAGCCGTTGTCGCGATAGACGGCCCGCATGTATTGCTCCACCTGCTGCCAGATGACCCAGCCGTTGGGATGCCAGAACACCAGGCCCGGCGAATGCTCGTCGATGTGGAAGAGGTCAAGCTCGCGGCCGAGCCTGCGGTGATCGCGCTTCTCGGCTTCGTCGAGCATGCGCAGGTAGGCCTGCAGCTCGTCCTTCGTGGCCCAGGCCGTGCCATAGATGCGCTGCAACTGCTCGTTGCTCTGGTCGCCGCGCCAGTAGGCGCCGGCCACCTTCATCAGCTTGAAATGCTTCAGTCGGCCCGTGCTCGGCACGTGCGGTCCGCGGCACAGGTCTTCGAAGCCGCCCTCGCGGTACAGCGACACCGGCTCATTGACCGGAATGCTGCTGATGATCTCGGCCTTGTAGTGCTCGCCCAGACCCTTGAAGTACGTTACCGCCTCGTCGCGTGGCAGCACGCGGCGCACGACCGGCTCGTCCTTCTTGACCAGCTCGACCATGCGCTGCTCGATCGCCGCGAGGTCCTCCGGCGTGAACGGGCGCTTGTAGGCAAAGTCGTAGTAGAAGCCGTTCTCGATCACCGGGCCGATCGTCACCTGGGCGTCGGGGAACAGCTCCTTGACCGCGTAGGCCAGCAGGTGTGCCGTCGAATGGCGCAGGATCTCCAGGCCGTGGGGGTCCTTGTCGGTGACGATGGCCAGCGTGTCGTCGGCCGCGATGCGGTGGCTCAGATCGACGAGCTTCGTCTTGCCGCCGCTGCCGATCCGCCCGGCCAGAGCAGCCTTGGCCAAGCCAGGGCCGATCAAAGCCGCCACGTCGCCCACGGTCGGCGCCTGGGCGAACTCGCGTCGGGAACCGTCGGGTAGCGTGATCGTGATCATGGTGGTCTTCCTGCTGGCAAAAAAAAACGCGGCTGGCGCCGCGCTTCGTGATGGATCGGATGGAATCAGGGGCGAGCGCGGGCGACCGATGTGGCATCGGTGGTGGTGGTGCCGGTCGTTCGCGGTGTCATAACCGTCGTGCCCTTCTCAGCCCTTGTGGATTGCACTTGGCCGCCATTTTAGTTCAGCCGGCTCGCGCCGGTGCGCGGATGTGGCGGAAACGCGCCTGCCATCCGGTCGGATGTGCCCGAGCCAGCCACACGGGTGTGGCTCGCACCTAACTGTCAGAACCGGACGTCGTAGTTCAGATACGCGCGCAGCTGGGTGGCGGTCTGCAGGGCACCGTCCTGCCGCAACCACGAATAGCGCAATGTGGCGGTCAGCCCCGCGAGCATGGAGTTCTTCGGAAACCCGTAGTCGAATCGGATGTCGGTTTCGTTGCGGTCGGCGATCGGCGCCCCGGTCGTGAAGCTGATGCGGTCCTGCCCACTCGCATAGATCGCCGACGCGCTAAGCCCCGGCGCGCCGAGGGGCTCGAAGTCGACGCTGCCGCCGATCGCCCACGTCCGCTCGCCCGCTGTGTTGAACGCCACCTGCATCAGGTTGAGGTACGACGGGTGGTCACCGTAGGGGTTCAACGTGTCGCGACCCGTGCCCATCTGGGCCCAGTACAGCTGCGCACCGAACGGCCCGCGCGACAGCGCCGCCTGCAATCCGTAGCCCCAGGTGGAGAACGAACCGATCTGCTTGTCGCCGACCGCCGTCTGCGGGTAGTACTGGGCGCCGAGCACGAGGTTCGTCTTGTCGTCGATCGGCATCGGGTAGCGGACGTCGGCGTAGAAGGTGTTGAACACGTCCACCGCGTATTGCTCGTCGACGCGCACGTAGCCCGACTTGCCGAAGCGGTAAGTCGCGCCGGCGAAGACAACGCCTGTGTGGTCGCCCGTTCCTCCGGCGACTTCGGACATCCAGCGAAAACTGTCGGTGTCGCGCAGCTTGATCTTGGTGATGTAGCCGCCGGTGTACGAGATCGGCCCGCTGTCGCCGCTCAGCGTGTAGGCCTCGACCGTGTTCGGCACCATCCGGTTGTCCTGCGGATTGATGAACGGTCGATTGACGAGCTGACGGTACGCCGTGACCGTCTGGTCGGCGACGCGCAGCGCCGCGAAGGCCTCGCCGAGCACCGTGATCGAGCCTTGCGTCGGCGTGAGCAGGCGGGTGCCGCCTTTGCCCTCCGGGCCGAACAGCCGCTGCGACGTGTAGCCCACGAGCCCGAGTTGCACCAGGTCGCCCCACCACGGACTGCGCAACCCCGCCCAGCCGCCCAGGGCCCATGCCTCGCTGGGTACACCGGTGGTGCTCTCCTGGTCGAAGTAGAAGGTCCGCAGGTGCACCACCGGTTCGAAGCCGCCCGGTAGCTTGTAGGCATCCTTGGACGGGTCGCCGGGATACAGGCCCTGCGCGCCGGCCGGGTTGTTGAGCGCCCCCAGCAGGACCAACTGTGCAGCGGCCGAACACCGCCGCAGCCACCGCTCGACGCGCAAATCGGTCATGTGCATGGGGGACCCTCCCGGCAGCGGCGCGCGGGATCGTACCCACCCACCATGACGCCGTGCATGCGGCACAACACTTAGGCTGCGCCGCCGATCGACGCAGCCGGCCGCGTCTCAAGATAGCGGCTCGGCATCCACCGATGACGACGCGACGAGCGCGGTACGCCTTGAAGTCGCCGCTGGGTCGGGCACTTGCCGCGCGGCCGCGGTCCGCCCGCCGGCTCAGCGCGCACGCAGCGCCGCGCGCAGCTGGCGCCCCATTTCGGGCGCGTCCTTCAGCGGGTCGGTGGGGTTGCGCTGCTGCACGATGTCCTCCATCCGCGTCTGCACCGAACCCAGCGCGTTCGGATGGCTGTAGACGTAGAAGCGGTCGTCGCGCACGGCATCGAGCACGAACTGCGCCACCGTCGCCGCGCTGAGCTTGCCGCTGCCCACCGCCTTGTCGGTCATCGCCTGCGCGACCAGCTGGCTGCGCGTGGGCGAGGCCGACGCGTTGCTCAGCTCCTGCGGCCGGTTGCGCCCGCTCTGGCCGATGCCGGTGGGCACGAAGAACGGACACAGCACGTGCGCGCGCACCTGCTCGGTGACGAGCGAAAGGTCGTGGTACAGCGTCTCGCTCAGCGCCACCACGGCGTGCTTGCTGACGTTGTACACGCCCATGTTGGGTGGGTTGACCAGGCCGGCCATCGACGCGGTGTTGATCATGTGCCCTTCATAGCCGGGGTCACGTGCGGCGGCTTCGAGCATCAACGGCGTGAAGACGCGCACGCCGTGGGCCACGCCCATCACGTTGACCCCGATCACCCACTGCCAGTCGGCCAGCGTGTGCTCCCAGATCAATCCGCCGGCGCCGACGCCGGCGTTGTTGAACACCAGGTGCGGCACGCCGAAGCGCTCGGCGGCGGCGGCGGCCATCGCCTCGACCTCCTGCGCGTGCGACACGTCGAGCCGGAACGGCAGCACCGGTGCACCGAGCGCGGTGAGTTCCTGCTGCGCGCGCTGCAGCGCATCGGTCTGCACGTCGGCCGCGACGATGTTCATGCCGCGCCGCGCGCACAGGCGCGCCAGCTCCAGGCCGAAGCCCGACGCCGCGCCGGTGATCACTGCCGTGTCGCCGCGGCCCAGGTGTCTCTCGCTCATCGAATCCTTCCCATCGACAACGGAACTACCGATGCGGCATCGCGCGTGCGATCAGCGCATCGAGCGGCGAGCCGGCCGCCAGCAGGCCGAACGCGCCCCCGCCGCCGACGCCATCGGTGAGTCGCGACGCGCAATACGTGTCGAACACCTCCGCAGGCGCGTGCTGCTTGAGCAGCGACGCCTGCACGACGATGGCGACATCGCGCGCCAACCGGCGGGCGTCGGTCTCGTCGGGGCTGCCCTCGACGCGGGCCGGCAGGCTCGCGGCCAGGCGGTCGAAGCCCGCATGCGCCCCGCGCGCGGGTGCCAGCTCGTGCATCAACGCATCGGCCACCGGGCCGGTGCGCAGCGCGCGCAGCAGGTCGAGCGCCATGATGTTGCCGGCGCCCTCCCAGATCGAGTTGACCGGCATCTCGCGGTACACGCGCGCCATCACGCCTTCGCCGCGCTCTTCGACGTAGCCGTTGCCGCCCAGGCACTCCATCGCCTCTTGCGCGAACAGGCTGCCGCGTTTGCAGATCCAGAACTTGCCGATCGGCGTCAGCACGCGCCGGATCAGCGCCTCGTGGCCGCTTGCGTCCTGGCCGTTCTCGCTGCGGTCGAGCGAACGCGCCAGCCGCAGCGCCAGCGCGGTCGCGGCCTCGCTCTCGAGCGCGAGGTCGGCCAGCACGTTCTTCATCAGCGGCTGGTCGATCAGACGCTTGCCGAACGCACGCCGCTCGCTGCAGTGGTGCAGCGCCAGCGCCAGCGCCTGGCGCATCAGGCCCGCCGTGCCCAGCGCGCAGTCGAGCCGCGTGATGGCGCCCATCGCGAGGATCTGCGGCACGCCGCGCCCCTCGTCGCCGACCTGCCAGGCCAGCGAGCCGTCGAATTCGACCTCGGAGCTGGCATTGGCCTTGTTGCCGAGCTTGTCCTTCAGGCGCTCGATGCGCAGCATGTTGGGCGTGCCGTCGGGCAGCCAGCGCGGCAGGAAGTAGCAGCTCAGCCCGCCGGGCGCCTGGGCGAGCACGAGGAAGGCGTCGCACATCGGCGCCGAGAAGAACCACTTGTGACCGGTGATGCGCACCCGTGTGCCCCACGCGTCGTGCCCGTCGGCCTCGGCGCGGGTGGTGTTGGCCCGCACGTCGGAGCCGCCCTGCTTCTCGGTCATGCCCATGCCGAGCGTGACGGCGGTCTTCTGCCCCATCGGCGCGAAGCGCTCGTCGTACTGCGTGCTGGCGATGCGGGCGCGCCAGGCCTCGTACAGCGGCGCGTTGGCGCGCAACGCCGGTGTCACGGCGTAGCTCAT
>DATIFD010000143.1:0-28858 GCA_035455385.1 Burkholderiaceae bacterium | reverse complement strand
CGGAGGTGCGGACGTTATGAGGGCGCACGAATGGTCTCGATGAACGACATCGGCTGGGTCGACTGGGCGTTGCTCGCCGTGCTGCTGGCGTCGGTGATCGTCGGACTCGTGCGCGGCCTGGTGTTCGAGGTGCTGTCGCTGCTGGGGTGGGTCGCGGCGTTCGTCGCGGCGCAGCTGTGGAGCCCCGAGCTGGCACCGCACGTGCCGGTGGGCGCGCCGGGTTCGGCGTTGAACCATGGCGCCGCGTTCGCCATCGTTTTCGTGCTCGCGCTGATCGCGTGGATGCTGATGGCGCGGCTGGTCCGGCTGATCGTCCATGCCACGCCGCTGACGCTGATCGACCGCACGCTGGGCGGCGTGTTCGGCTTGGTCCGCGCGCTGGTGCTGCTGCTGGCGGTGGCCACGGTGGTGTCGTTCACCCCGGCGGTGCGCGCCGGGGCGTGGCAGGCCTCGCACGGCGCAGCCTGGCTCGGCGTGTTGCTGTCGGGGCTGAAGCCGGTGTTGCCGCCTGCGGTGGCGCGGCACCTGCAGGCCTGAGCCTCGAGACTCAAAGGTCCCAGCCATGTGCGGCATCGTCGGCGTCATCTCCAAGCAGCCGGTCAACCAGCTGATCTACGACGCGCTGCTGCTGCTGCAGCACCGTGGGCAGGATGCGGCGGGCATCGTCACGATGCAGGGCACGCAGTGCTTCATGCAGAAGGCGCGCGGCATGGTGCGCGACGTCTTCCGTACGCGCAACATGCGCGCGCTGCCGGGCAGCGTGGGCCTCGGCCAGGTGCGCTACCCCACTGCCGGCAATGCCTACAGCGAAGAGGAGGCGCAGCCGTTCTACGTCAACGCGCCGTACGGCATCGTGCTGGTGCACAACGGCAACCTCACCAACGCGGCGGCGCTCAAGCAGGAGCTGTTCGACGTCGACCGCCGCCACATCAACACCGGCAGCGACACCGAGGTGCTGATCAACGTGCTGGCGCACGAGATCGAGCGCGCAGGGCGCGATCGCGCGCTGTCGCCCGACGTGCTGTTCGATGCGGTGCGCGGGGTGCACAGGCGCGTGCGCGGCTCGTATGCGGTGATCTCGCTGATCGCCGGGCACGGCCTGCTGGTGTTTCGCGATCCCTACGGCATCCGCCCGCTGGTGTTCGGCCGCTCGTCGCCGGCCGACGGCGGCGAGATCATGGTGGCCAGCGAGACGGTGGCGCTCGAAGGCACCGGGCATCGCACCGAGCGCGACGTCGCCCCGGGCGAAGCGATCTTCATCGACCTGCAGGGGCGGATCCACGCGCGGCAGTGCGCCGAGCGCCCCAGCCTGAACCCCTGCATGTTCGAGTACGTCTATCTGGCGCGGCCCGATTCGGTGATCGACGGCGTGTCGGTCTACCAGGCGCGGCTCAACCTGGGCGAGACGCTCGCGCAGCGCGTGATCTCCACGATGCCGCCGTCGGCGATCGACGTCGTGATCCCGATCCCCGAGTCGAGCCGGCCGTCGGCGATGCAGCTCGCGGCCAAGATCGGCAAGCCCTACCGCGAGGGCTTCGTCAAGAACCGCTACGTCGGCCGCACCTTCATCATGCCCGGGCAGGCGGTGCGGGCCCGTTCGGTGCGGCAGAAGCTCAACGCGATCGCGCAGGAGTTCAAGGGCCGCAACGTGCTGCTGGTCGACGACTCGATCGTGCGCGGTACCACCAGCAAGGAGATCGTGCAGATGGCGCGCGAGGCGGGCGCGCGCAAGGTCTACATGGCCTCGGCGGCGCCGCCGGTGCGCTACCCGAACGTGTACGGCATCGACATGCCGACCAAGGAAGAGTTGATCGCGCACAACCGCAGCATCGAGGAGATCCGTCGCTTCATCGGCGCCGACGCGCTGATCTACCAGGACGTCGACGCGATGAAGCGGGTGGTCAAGGCGCTGAACCCGAAGCTCGACGGCTTCGAGGCGTCGTGCTTCGACGGTCACTACATCACCGGCGACGTCAGCGAGGCCGACGCGGCGCCGCGCACCCCCGCGCCCGACGAGGACGACGACACCTCGCGGTCGCGCCTCGCGCTGCACAGCACCACCGAGAGGCACTAGGGCGTGGGCGACAAGAGACTGCCGCGCACCAAGCTGCCGCGCGACGCGCGCCTCGACACGCTGGCCGTGCGCGAAGGGCTGCCAGCCAGCCAGTGGGGCGAGAACTCCGAGGCGCTGTTCGTCAGCAGCAGCTTCGTGCACCCCGACGCCGCCACTGCGGCGGCGCGCTTCGCCAACGAGGAGGAGGCGTTCGTCTACAGCCGCTTCAGCAATCCCACCGTCACGATGATGGAGCGGCGGCTGGCCGCGCTCGAGGGCAGCGAAGCCTGCATCGGCACCGCCAGCGGCATGGGCGCGATCACGATGCTCCTGCTGTCGCTGCTGAAGGCCGGCGACCATGTGGTCTGCTCGCAAAGCGTGTTCGGCTCGACGATCAAGCTGCTCAGCGACTTCGCGAAGTTCGGCGTGCAGACGACCTTCGTCCCGCAGACCGACGTCTCGCAGTGGCGCGATGCGTTGCGCCCCGAGACCAGGCTGCTGTTCGCCGAGTCGCCGACCAACCCGCTGACCGAGGTGTGCGACATCGCAGCGTTGGCGCGGATCTCACACGGCGCCGGCGCGCTGCTGGTGGTGGACAACTGCTTCTGCTCGCCGGCGCTGCAGCAGCCGATCAAGCTCGGCGCCGACATCGTGGTGCACTCGGGCACCAAGTACCTCGACGGCCAGGGCCGCGTGATCGCCGGCGCGCTGTGCTGCAGTCAGGCGCTGATCGACGACAAGCTGATGCCGATGATGCGCTCGGCCGGCGTCACGCTGTCGCCGTTCAACGCCTGGGTGGTGCTCAAGGGCATGGAGACGCTGTCGATCCGCATGCGCGAGCAGAGCGCCCGCGCGCTCGAGCTGGCGCGTTGGCTCGAGCAGCACCCGGCGGTGGAGCGCGTGTACCACCCGGGGCTGCCGTCTCACCCGCAGCACGAGCTGGCGATGCGACAGCAAAGCGGCGCCGGCGGCCCGGTGGCGTCGTTCGTGGTGCGCGGCGCCGATGCCGCTGCTGCGCGCGCGAATGCGTTCACGGTGATCGACGCTGCACGCATCTGCTCGATCACCGCCAACCTCGGCGACACCAAGACCACGATCACGCACCCGTCGAGCACGACGCACGGCCGCCTCACCGAGGCGCAGCGTCTGGCCGCCGGCATCACGCAGGGCATGATCCGCATCGCGGTCGGCCTCGAGGACCTCGATGACCTGAAGGCCGACCTGGCGCGCGGGCTCGACGCGGTTCGATGAGCAGCGCGCGCCGGCCTGTGCCCATCGCCAGGGGTTCCCGATGACGGTCCGCACCCGCATCGCGCCGTCGCCGACGGGCTTTCTGCACCTGGGCACCGCACGAACGGCGCTGTATTCGTGGGCCTACGCGCGCCACCACGGCGGGCAGTTCGTGCTGCGCATCGAAGACACCGACCTCGCGCGCTCGACGATGGAGTCGACCGAGCAAATCCTCGACGCGATGCACTGGCTGGGGCTCGAGTACGACGAGGGGCCGTTCCACCAGATGCAGCGCCTGGCGCGTTACCACGACGCGGCCGAGGCCCTGATCGCCGCCGGCCACGCCTACCGCTGCTACTGCACCCCCGACGATCTCGACGCGATGCGCGAGGCGCAGCGCGCGCGCGGCGAGAAGACCCGCTACGACGGCCGCTGGCGCCCGGAGCCCGGCAAGGCACTGCCGCCGGTGCCCGACGGCGTGAAGCCGGTGGTGCGCTTTCGCAACCCGCCGACGGGCACCGTGAGCTGGGACGACCTCGTCAAGGGCCCGATCGCGATCAGCAACGAGGAAATCGACGACCTCATCATCCTGCGCAACGACGGCGTGCCGACCTACAACTTCGCGGTCGTCGTCGACGACTGGGACATGCGCATCACGCACGTCTTCCGCGGCGACGAGCACATCAACAACACGCCGTGGCAGATCAACATCTTCCGCGCGCTGGGCGCACCGCTGCCGCGTTTCGGCCACTGCCCGATCATCCTGGGCGAGGACGGGCTGAAGCTGTCAAAGCGCCGCGGCGCGGTGAGCGTGATGGCCTACGAGGAGATGGGCTACCTGCCCGAGGCGATGCTCAACTACCTGGCGCGCCTGGGCTGGAGCCACGGCGACGACGAACTGTTCGGCCGCGAGCAGATGGTGCAGTGGTTCGACGGCAGCCACATGGCCAAGAGCCCCGCGCAGTGGGATCCGGCCAAGCTGGCGTGGGTCAACGCGCACCACGTCAAGGCGGCCGACGACGCGCGGCTCGCGTCGCTGGTCGCGAGACATCTGGCGGCGATGGGCATCGCGGCGGATGCGTCGGACCCGCGGCTGGCGCAACGCTGCGCACTGTTCAAGGACCGCTGCGCGACGCTGGTCGAGCTGGCGCAGTGGCTCGCGATGTTCGACAAGCCGGTGCCGCCTAGCGAGGCCGATCGCGCGGTGCACCTCGGCGCGGTGGCGCATCCGGCGCTCGAGTCGCTGCGCGACCGGCTGGTCTCGGTGGCGTGGGACAAGGCCGGCATCGCGCAGGCGATCAAGGACACGCTGGCCGAGCACAAGCTCAAGATGCCGCAACTGGCCATCCCCGTGCGGGTGGCGGTGTGCGGCCGCACGCAGACGCCGGCGATCGACGCGGTGCTCGCGCTGTTCGACCGCATGGTCGTGCTGCAGCGGCTGTCGGCCGCGCTCGGCTAGCGGCGGCGCAAACGCCCCTATAATCGCGGCCTCGCTCGAGGCGTGTTGCCGTGGAGCCCGTTGGGGGTATAGCTCAGCTGGGAGAGCGCTTGCATGGCATGCAAGAGGTCAGCGGTTCGATCCCGCTTACCTCCACCACATGCAGCACGCATCGGGTGACGAAGACAAGACCCCTTCGTCTAGAGGCCTAGGACACGACCCTTTCACGGTTGTAACAGGGGTTCGAATCCCCTAGGGGTCGCCATGTCGCACATGGGTTGTTGACTCTCCAAAGAGAGTCAGCAACCCATGTCGGATGGCTAGGACGCCCGGCGCTACACGCCCGGCAGCGAGTCGGCCGGGTGCGATCTGCGCGGCGACGAACGACCCCGTCATGGCGCCAGGGCAGCCTGCCGCGAAGTCGCGCGCGTGCTTGCTGTGCCAGCCGTTGCCCTGAAGGGTCACCGCCCCGGCGCACCTTCGACTTGTCGGCGCTGCCTCTCGATCGCCGATACATCGGCACAGACCGCGCGCGGGCCGATCGAGATCGTGAAGTTCGAGCACGCGGCTCATGTGGGCAACAGAATTGCGCACTTGGCGTCGATGCGACGGGTCCAGCCGAGGGCGCGGCCCGCGATCCTGGGCGTACGACGCCGATCGCTGTCTGCCAGCTGTCTTGAGGGAGTTCACATGCACACCCGCGACCTCGCCGATTGGCGGCACGACCACGTCTTCGACAGCGGCAACACCGCGGGCGAGCGCGGCACGCGCCTGGTCATGTGGATCACCGCCGTCACGATGGTGGTCGAGATCGCGGCCGGGTGGATCTACAACTCGATGGCGCTGCTGGCCGATGGCTTCCACATGAGCAGCCACGCGGTGGCCATCGGATTGAGCGCGTTCGCCTATGCGGCCGCCCGCAAGCACGCCGACGATCCGCGGTTTGCGTTCGGCACCTGGAAGATCGAGATCCTCGGCGGCTTCGCGAGCGCGATCTTCCTGCTGGGCGTCGTGGCCCTGATGGTCTACGGCTCCATCGAGCGGCTGTTCAAGCCCGAGCCCATCCACTACCAGGAGGCGATGCTGATCGCGGTGATCGGCCTGGTCGTCAACCTCGTCTCGGCGCGCATCCTGGGGGCCGCACACCACCATGGGCACGGGCACGACCATCACGCGCATGGCCACCATCACGACCTCAACCTCAAATCGGCCTACATCCACGTCATCGCCGATGCGGCGACTTCGGTGGCCGCCATCGCGGCGCTGGCCGGCGGCTGGCTGCTGGGCTGGTCGTGGCTCGACCCGGTGATGGGCATCGTCGGCGCCATCGTCGTCGCGCTGTGGGCCAAAGGGCTGATCGCCGACACCAGCAAGGTGCTGCTGGACCGCGAGATGGATCACCCCGTCGTCGACGAGATCCGCGAGGTCATCGCCGAGCGCGGCGCCGACAGCGAGACGGCGATCGCGGACCTGCACGTTTGGCGCGTCGGCAAGGGAGCCTACGCGTGCGCGCTGAGTCTCGTCACCCACGATGACCGGCTGACGCCCAATGGGGTGCGCGAGTGGCTGTCGGTGCACGAGGAGATCGTGCACTCGACCATCGAGATCCACCGCTGTCCGTCGGGCTGAGGCATCACGGGCGCTCGGCTGCGCTGCCTTTGCCCGCGACGACAGTTTCGTTCAGAAGGCGTGCAACGAGGCGCCACCCGCCATAGGGATCGGTCCGGCTGCGCCGCAGCTAGTGCGTGCCGCGCACGTGCCTGTGCGGCGGCGCCGATGGCGCGGCGGCCGCCGCGCTGTCCAGCCCGGCGAGGATGCCGCAATCGCTGATCGCGTGGGGCGACGTGCAGCGCGCGCGCAGCGCGAGCAGGTCCTTCTGCAGCGCGCGCAGCTCGCGGATGCGGTCGGCCACGTGCCGCACGTGCTCGTCGAGCAGCGCGTTGACTTCGCTGCAATCCTGGGCCGGCGCGTCGCGCAGCGCGAGCAGCGCGCGGATCTCGTCGAGCGTCATGTCGAGGTTGCGGCACTGCCGGATGAAGGCGAGACGCTCTGCGTGCAAGGGTAGATAGACGCGGTAGTTGTTGCCGGCACGCCCGGGCGGTGGCAGCAGCCGCTGGCGCTCGTAGAAGCGGATGGTTTCGACCGGGGTGCCGGTGGCTTCGGCCAGATCGCCGATCTTCATCGTGAGTCTCCGGCAACGTCGGGACCTTGACTCTACAGCGGCTACAGGGTCTGCAATGCCGGCATGGTGATCGACGGGCACGAGGCGAAGCACACCCATGCGGGGCACGGTCATGCACCGGTCGCCGCCGACGGCTGCGGCGTCTGCTGCGCGCCGTCGCACGCAGGCGCCCACGATGACGCGCCCGCTCTCGGGCGGCGCTTCCGCATCGCGACGATGGATTGCGCGGCCGAGGAAGCCGAGATCCGGCGTGCCGTCGGCGGCCTGCCGGGCATCCGCGGGTTGCGCTTCCAGCTCGCGCAGAGGACGCTGGCCATCGATGCCGACGAGAGCGGCATCGAACCCGCGCTGGAGGCCATCCGCAAGGCCGGCTTCGATCCGCAGCCGATCGGTGGCGACGCGCGCAGCGAAGGCCACGACCACCAAGTCGCGCAGCGCGAATTGCCACGCCTGACCGCTGCGCTCGCGCTCGCCATCGCTGCCGAAGCCGTGGGCTGGTTCGCGCCGGAGTCGGCGGCCTGGCGCGGGGCCGGCCTTGCCGTTGCGGCGCTCGCGATCGGGCTCGCCGGCGTCGACGTGTACAAGAAGGGGCTGGCCGCGCTGCGCCGCGCGCGCCTGAACATCAGCGCGCTGATGACGGTCGCGGTGACCGGCGCCTTCGCGATCGGCCAGTGGCCCGAGGCGGCGATGGTGATGGCGCTGTACGCGATTGCCGAGGCGATCGAGGCGCGCGCCGTCGACCGCGCGCGCCATGCGATCAAGGGCCTGCTCGCGATCGCGCCCGAGGTGGCCTCAGTGCGCCAGGCCGATGGCAGCTGGAGGGCGGTGCGCGTCGCCGACGTCGCCGTCGGCGCCTTGCTGCGCGTGAAGCCCGGTGAACGCGTGCCGATGGACGGCACGGTGCGCTCGGGGCAGACGAGCATCAACCAGGCCCCGGTGACGGGCGAGAGCATGCCGGTCGACAAGGTGGTCGGCGACCCGGTCTTCGCCGGCACCGTCAACGAGTCGGGGACCATCGAGCTCGAGGTCACCGCGCCCGCGTCCAGCTCGACGCTCGCGCGCATCATCCATGCGGTCGAAGAGGCGCAGGCGACGCGCGCGCCGACGCAGGGCTTCGTCGACCGCTTCGCAGCGGTCTACACGCCGGCGGTCTTCGTGATCGCGCTGGTGGTGGCGCTGCTCGGGCCGTGGCTGCTGGACTGGACTGCGGTGCAGGCCGTCTACAAGGCCCTGGTGCTGCTGGTCATCGCCTGCCCGTGCGCACTGGTGATCTCGACGCCGGTGACCATCGTCAGCGGGCTCGCCGCCGCAGCGCGGCGCGGCATCCTGATCAAGGGAGGCATCCATCTCGAAGAGGCGCGCAGGCTCAAGGCCGTTGCGCTCGACAAGACCGGTACCCTCACCGGGGGCAGGCCGCGACTCGTCGACTGGTCGGTGCTCGACCCGGCGACCGATGCGGCCGCGGCCGAGCACATCGCCGTCGTGCTGGCGCGCCACTCGGATCACCCGGTGTCGCGCGCCATCGCTGCCGGCCTGAAGCCCAACAGCGTGGAGGCGCACAACTTCCAGGCGCTGGCCGGTCGGGGCGTGCAGGCCGAGGTCGGCGGTGTGACCTACGCGCTCGGCAACCACCGGCTGATCGAGGAGCGTGGCCAATGCTCGGCCGAGCTCGAGGCGCGGCTCGAGCGCCAGGAGAACGCCGGCCGCACGGTGGCGCTGCTGGCCACGCCCGAGCGGGTGATCGCGATGTTTGCGGTGGCGGACACGATCAAGCCCTCGTCGCGCGAGGCCGTCGCGTCACTGCGCTCACTGGGTATCACGCCGGTGATGCTCAGCGGCGACAACCAGGCCACGGCGGCGGCGGTGGCGCACGAAGCCGGCATCGAGCGGGCGCGCGGCAACCTCTTGCCGCAGGACAAGCTGGACGCGATCAAGGCCCTGCAGCGCGAGCTCGGGCCCACCGCGATGACCGGCGACGGCATCAACGACGCGCCGGCGCTTGCGCAGGCCGACATCGGCGTGGCGATGGGCGCGGCGGGCACCGACACGGCGATGGAAGCCGCCGACATCGTCGTGATGAACGACGACCTGCGGCGCATCGCCGAGACGGTGCGGCTGTCGCGCTCGACGCACGCGGTGCTGTGGCAGAACATCGCGCTGGCACTCGGCATCAAGGCGGTGTTTCTGGTGCTCGCGGTGTTCGGCAACGCGACGATGTGGATGGCGGTGTTCGCTGACATGGGCGCGAGCCTGCTGGTCGTCTTCAACGGCCTGCGTCTGCTCGGTGGCGGCAAGCGAGCGGCGTGATGCCGCGACCGCAGCGCCGACGCACGTCGGGGGGTGACCTTGACCCGGTCAAGGAAAGCGCATGCAGGACTTGACTCCGCGCCGCTACAGAGATGAAATGAAGAATGAGAATAGTTATCAAGTGAGATGAGGTTGACCCGCCTGATCGGCACCTGGGTGGCCCTGTGCCTGCTGTGCGGTGGCGCGCTGGCGCAGCCAGGTGAATCGGAAGCGCCGATACGCCAGCTGTGGCAGCTGATCGACTACGTGGGGGTGGATTACGGTGGCGCGGTGGCCAATGGCCAGGTCGTCAGCGACCCGGAATACGCCGAGATGCGCGAGTTCGCCGACAACGCGCTGCAACAGGCCCGTTCACTGCCCGCCAACGATGGCCGCGCCGGCGTGGTGCAAGCCGTTCAGGCCTTGCGCGATGCGGTGCAGCGGCGCGCGAATGCCGCCCAGGTGAGCCGGGCTGCCCAACAAGCCGCCGCGGCGCTGCTGGCCGCCTACCCGGTGCCGGTGGCGCCGCGCGCGACGCCGGATATGCGACGTGGCGCCGCGCTGTATCAGGCTCAATGCGCCAGCTGCCACGGCGCCACCGGGCATGCCGACGGGCCCCTCGCGGCGCAGCTCGAACCCAAACCCATCGCCTTTGCGGATCGAGAACGCGCACGCTCGCGCAGCGTGCTCGCGCTGTACCAGATCGTCTCGCAAGGCGTGTCCGGCACGTCGATGTCGAGCTTCGGTTCACTGCCCGAAGCCGACCGCTGGGCGCTGGCGTTCTACGTCGGCACCTTGTCGCACGACCATGCGATGCAAGAGCGCGGCGCGACGCTGTGGCAAGGCAACCCTGCCGCCAAGGCGCTGTACGCCGACCTCGCCGCCGTCACGACGACCACCGAGGCGGCGGCCGCAGTCCGATTGGGCAGCGACGCGGCACGCGACCTCACGGCGTACCTGCGCGGTCACCCCGAGGTGGTTGCCGCGCAGCGTCCGGGCGGGCTCGCTCTGGCGCGCTCGCAGCTGCAGCGCAGCCTGGAGGCGGCCCGCGCCGGCAACATGACGACGGCCACCCGGCTGGGGCTGTCCGCCTACCTCGACGGCTTCGAGCCCGTGGAACCCACGCTCGCCGCCCGCGACAAGCCGCTGATGAACCAAGTGGAGGCTGCGATGCTTGCCTATCGCGCAGCCCTCGGCGCCGGCAAGGTCGATGACGCGGCGGCGCAGGCCAGACGGCTGGACGACTTGTTCGCCCGCGTCGAGGCGGCCCTGGGCGCGGGCGTGGTCGATCCGTGGACCACCTTCGTCGGCGCGCTGACGATCCTGCTGCGCGAAGGGGTCGAGGCGTTGCTGATCGTGGTCGGCATGCTCGCTTTTCTGCGCAAGGCGCAGCGCCAAGACGTCACGCGCCATGTGCACGCGGGCTGGGTCGCGGCGCTGACGGCCGGCGGCGCGACCTGGGCGGTGGCGACCTACTTCGTGGGCATCAGTGGCGCGAGCCGCGAGGCGACCGAGGGTGTGTCGTCGCTGTTCGCCGCCGTGGTGCTGCTGGGCGTGGGCCTTTGGATGCACCAGAAGAGCGCCGCCGGGCGCTGGCAGGCCTATCTGAAAGAGAGGCTTTCCTCGGCGATGTCCAAGCGCTCGGCGTGGGCGCTGTTCGGTCTGTCTTTCATCGCGGTGTACCGCGAGGTCTTCGAGACCGTGCTGTTCTACTCCGCGCTGGCAGTCGATGGCAACGGCAGTGCCTTGCTGGGCGGGCTGCTCGCCGGCGTGGCGCTGCTGGGCGTGATCGCCTGGGTGTTGCTGCGCACCAGCGCGCGCATGCCGATCGGCAAGTTCTTCTCGATCAGCTCGGTGCTGGTGGCCGTGCTCGCCATCGTGCTGGCCGGGAAGGGCGCGGCCGCGCTCCAGGAGGCCGGCTGGCTCGCTGTCGACCCCGTCGCGTTCCCGCGCATCGAAGTCCTCGGCGTGTTCCCGTCGGTGGAGACGCTGGTCGTGCAAGCGGTCGTGATGGCCATCGCGTTGTTCGGCTTCAGCGTCAATGCGATCACCGCCAGGCGCTCGGCCGTGCCGGCGCGAACGACGGCACCGGGGTCGGGTTGAAACCTGGAATGCGGTGCGGCGCAGGCGCGGCTTCGAGCGCCCGCTGCTGATGACCCGGACTTCAGCGATACGACTGGTAGATGCGCGCGATGCCGTCGCGCCGCACGAGCAGCACATCGTACGGATCGCGCGCACCGCCGTAGGCCGGCGCGTCCATGCCCGGTGCACCGCGCGGCATCGCCGGCACCGCGAGGCCGACCGCCTGCGGCTTCTCCTCGAGCAACCGCCGGATCTCGCGCGCGGGCACGTGCCCTTCGAGCGCATAGCCGCCGACCAGTGCGGTGTGGCACGAGCCGTAGACGAGCGGCATGCCGAGACGCTGGCGCGCATCGGTGTTGCCGCTGTCGTGGAGCTTGACGTCGAAGCCGCTGGTCTGCAGATGCGCCACCCAGTCCTTGCAGCAGCCGCAGGTGGGCGACTTCCAGACCTCGACGAGCGGACGCACCGGCAGCGCAAACAGCGGGGTGGTGGCCAGCAGTGGCAAGGCGACAAGCAGATCGCGGCGGCGGGTGTTCATGTTCATGATCGCGGTTGGTCGAAGACGGGCTTGGTCGCTCCACCGACGATCATGCGCGCCGGCGGCACGGGGCAAGACTAGCGGCTGTGAGCGAGCACGTATTGTCGCCGGTCAAATTCGTGTGCAGCCGTCGCCTCTGCGTCAAGCACGCCACGTCGGGCGTAGCGGCCAATCCACCGGCGCCACAGCATCAGCAGCGCGCGCAGGCGGCATTCGCCGGCGCGCCATCGTGACTGTCCTGCAATGAGGCGCGAGCTTGGGCGGGGGCCGACGGTTCTTCGAGGATACAAGCGTGTGCCAGCGCACCACTGAGGGGGAACAGCCACAAGGGGACGCAACCGGTCCAGCGGCGCATTGATCGGCGGCAGCCAGCCACGGTGTTCACTTCCAAGCTCATTCCGGTGCCGCCCGCATTCAGCCGTGCATGCTAGGCGACGTCGCGTTTGCGGGCCTCGAACTCTGCCTTGTCGATTTCACCGCGCGCATAGCGCACCTTCAGGATCTCCATCGCGCGACCCTCCGTGCGTCGACCATCGATGCGGCCGCTGGCAACCAACCACCGGACCAACACGGCGACGCCGACGATCAGCGACGCCCACCACAGCAGGTGGCCTAGGCCGAACATGCCGCCGCCCCAGCCGCCCCAACCCATCATGTTTCCCCACATGGATGACCCCTCTTCCAACCGTCGTCGAGCGGGCGCACCGGTTCGCGTCTAGCGGCTGCCCCAGTAACGGCGCAGCTGCTCGCGCTGTTCGTTGGTCAACACTGCGTCGATCTTCTTGCGCGCCTCGAGCCGCATCTGGAACATGGCCTTCTGCGTCGCGGCCATTGCCTCGTAGGCCTTGTTCGCGGCCTGCTCGTCCAGCGGGCCGGGACCGAACATGCCGTACATGTGATAGTCCTGCTGGTGCATCGTGCCCATCAGCTGCCACATCGCCTTGCGGGTCTCCTCCTGGATGTCGGCGATCTTCTTGCGCTGCTCGGCACTGAGGTTCAAGCCCGCATAGGCGTCCGAGCCGTAGCCCCACATCATTCCCATGCCGGGCCCACCGTAGCCCCCCATCATGCCGGGCCCCATGCCAGGGCCGCCATAGCCGCCCATCATGCCGGGGCCCATGCCGCCATAGGGCTGGGCCATCACCAGACCCGCGACCAGTGCGCTCGCTGCCGCGGCGCCAATCAATACATTCTTGACTCTCATGATTGCGTCCTTCCTTCTTGTTGACGAAGCCGATGATCCCCACGCTGCGCCGTAGCGCATCTCGTCAAATCGCCTCGAGCACCCGCTTCAGGCGTTGCCGCACTTCGGCGGCGATCGGGGCGATGTCGGCGCGGTCGACCAAGCTCAGCACCGCGGCCGGGTCCATCACCTCGACGACGGTGCGCCCGTCCGCGTCGCTGCGCACCACCACGTTGCAGGGAAGCAGCGCTCCGATCTGCGGCTCCGCCTGCAGGGCTTTGTGTGCGAACTGCGGGTTGCAGGCACCGAGGATCCGATAGGGCGGCATATCCTGGCCGAGCTTCTTCTTCAGCGTGGCCGCGACATCGATCTCGGTCAGCACGCCGAACCCTTCCTTGGCCAACGCTTCGGTCACACGCGTGATGGCCTCCGCGTGTGCCAGTATGACGGTCTTGCCGAACGCGTACTTCATGACATCAAACTCCAGCTTCTTCTTCGATGACTGCGGCGAACCCTGGTTCTCCGAGCCAGCGAATCGATTGCGAAAAATCAAACATGTGGCGCAGCATCACTGGAGCTGCCACTTGAAGCTGCGCGGCTTGCTTTCGCCGGCGCGCCGAATCTGCAGCTCGAGCGACGGCGGTCGCGGCTGCAGCGGCGCGAACGTGAGCACGACCTTGCGGTGGTGCCCCCCTGCAGCGTCGCCGCGCCACGCGATTGGTGCGTGGCGCTGGCCGGATGCGTCAACGAGGGCCGCGGACTTCGCGAGATCGTCATCGAGCGGCTGCACATGCGTATTGAGCACGACGTCGAACTTCCACGATGCTGCGTTCAAGTCGTGCAGGGTCACGGTGATCGTCACCATCTGCTCGCTGCTGGAGCGGGTGGGCAGGGCCGTCGCCGCCGCGGCGTCGACGGGCTGCGTGCCGGCTGCCCAGGCGAGCAACGCGGATGCGGCGTGCGGGAGGATCAGGCGGGAACGGCGCATCGTGCATGCTCCCTGGAGGCCTGCATCACCTTCGGCAGGATGAACGCGATGCCGGCCAGGTTGAAAGCCATGCCCACCCAGAAGAACTGCACCTGGTACTGAGCCGCCAGCGTCACCAACCCCGTCGCCCCGAGCACGGGTACGACATTTGTCAGGTAGTGCGCGCAGCACGAGATCATCGCGGCGGTCGACGTCGTGCCCGAAACGGCAACGACCTTGCCCGACGCGTCGCGATGCGCCACCAGGCGCTTGAGGTACGCATACAGCCCCATCTGCACGCCGAAGCCGGCGGCAAGGCCGAGCAGGAAGTACCCGTAGGCCTGGAATTGTTCGAGCGCGTACTCGCGCCCGGAGACCAGGCCGACCACGATGAAATACAGCGCGAGCAGGGCCAGCGAAGCAGCGACACCGATCGCGGCGGCTGTGAGCTTCACGGCGTGCTCCTTTCGTCAGGTCTTCACGTTAGGGTCGATTGTTCGGCTTCTGGCGCGATCGCGGTTGATCCCCATCAACGCGTGGGCCGGCGCCATGGCGGGCCATCGGCACACTCTCGCCGACAAGCGGCCCTGCCCCTCTCGTGGGATTGGCAGTTCGACATCCAATTCATCGTTTCAGGGCAAGCCGTCTCGGCCCTTGGTGCGCAATCTAGACCTTGCCCCTGTGGCAAGGTCAAGCGCCTGCCGACACTGTGTTGACCTTCGCGCCAGAACGAAAGCTTATGCTCCCTGCATGGCTTTGGCTTTCCCGCCGCAGCGTCTGACGCCGTCGAAGCCGCGCAAGTGACATGGGTGCGCTCGTACTGGAATCGGTACTGACCTGTCCGCACTGCCGGCATGCCAAGCGCGAGCGCATGCCCGCCGATGCATGCCAGTTCTTCTACGAGTGCGAGCGCTGCAAGACGGTGTTGCGCCCGAAGCGAGGCGACTGCTGCGTGTTCTGCTCCTACGGGTCGGTCAAGTGCCCGCCCGTGCAGATGCAACGCGGTTGCTCAGACTGCGGCACCTGAGCGCTTGACGTTGTCACGGTGGCAAGGTCTACCGTGTCACGCCATCGCACTCGACGGCGACCGATGGATGAACTTCGGTCTGCTAACCTTCGCCCCGTGAGAACCGTTCGCGTCTTGCTCTTGGTGCTCCTTGCCTCGCTGTTGCCCGCTCGCGGCGTGGTGGCGGCCGCCACGCTGTGCCCGCCCGCTGCGGGCACGACGAGCGACGCGCACGCGATGCATTCGCCCGACGGTGTCATGCACGACCACAGCGGAGCCGGCCTTCATCAGCAGGCTGACGCCGATACGGGTGCGACCGGCCACCCGCACGGTGGTGTGTCGGGTCATGCCAAATGCAACCACTGCTTCGCCTGCTGTTCGGTGCCGCCGCTGGCCAGCGCCGTACCCGACGTGCCGGTGCCGCGTGATCTCGCGGCGGCCGCTTTCCCGGCCCCTTGCGTTCCTGCGCCGAGCTTCCTCTCGGACGGCCAGGAACGTCCGCCCCGAAGCATCTGACACCGTGCGGCCTCCGCGAGAGGCCTGATCGGGTCCGCGCGTCCGTCGCGCGGGCGTTGAGCCGACCCATCGGCGTCGGCGATTCGGATGTATTCGAACCATGCACAACCGGTTCCACCAACGGGTGTCCCGGCCCTACGCACCCGGGGCCGGAGCGTTCCGCCTGACCGCTGCCGCGCTCGCAAGCCTCGCCTTGGCGGGGTGTGCCTCCTTCTCCGGGGACGGCGGATTCGCAGCCGTCGACCAGCTCACCAAGGCCCGCATCGATCGGGCACCCTCGTACCAGCGCACTGCCGAACAGGCTGACTCTGCCCGCGCTCGAGTCGCTGAGCTGCTGAAGCAGCCGCTGAGCGCCGACAGCGCGGTCGAGATCGCCCTCCTCAACAACAAGGACCTGCAGGCCGGCTACGCCGGGCTCGGCATCGCCGAAGCCGACCTGGTGCGTGCAGGACGCCTGGCCAATCCGTCGTTCAGCTTCGGGAGGCTGAGCGGCAACGGCGTGGTCGAGATCGACCGTGCGATCCTGTTCGACGTGTTGGGCCTGTTCACGATGCCCTTGGCCACGCAGGTCGAGCAGCAGCGTTTCGAGCAGGCGCAGCTGCAGGCGGCCTACGACACCGTCGGCATCGCCGCGCAAGCCCGCAAGGCGTTCTTCGAAGCGGTCACGGCGCAGCAGCTCGTCGGCTATTTCGGCCAGGTCAAGGAAGCGGCCGATGCGTCCAACGAGCTGGCCAGGCGCATGTTGGCGGTCGGCAACTTCAACAAGCTGGCCCAGATGCGAGAGCAGTCGTTCTACTCGGACGCAACCACGCAGCTCGCGAAGGCGCAGCACCAGGCCGTGGCCGCGCGCGAGCAGCTGGTCAGGGCGTTGGGCCTCGCGGGCGCGCAGCTGAGCTTCACGCTGCCGGCGCGCCTGCCAGACTTGCCGAGCGCGCCGGCCGAGCCCACCAACGCCGAGCAGACCGCGATGGACAAGCGGCTCGACATCCTGATGGCGAAGCGCGCCACGCAGGCCACGGCCCAGGCGCTGGGATTGTCCAAGGCCACACGGTTCGTCAACGTGCTGCATGCCGGCTACCAGAACAAGAGCGTGACCGGCGAAGAGCGCAGCAACGGCTACGAAATCGAGCTCGAGCTGCCGCTGTTCGACTTCGGCTCCGCCCGCGTGGCGCGCGCCGAAGCCATCTACATGCAGGCAGTGAACCGCACCGCGGCCGTGGCGGTCAGGGCGCGTTCGGAGGTGCGCGAGTCGTACTCGGCGTACCGAACGGCGTACGAAGTCGCCCGCCACTACCGCGACGAGGTGGTGCCGCTGCGCAAACGCATCTCGGAGGAGAACCTGCTGCGCTACAACGGCATGCTCGCCAGCGTGTTCGACCTGCTGGCCGACTCGAAAGACCAGATCGCCGGTGTTGTGGGCGCCGTGGAATCGCTGCGCGGCTACTGGGTGGCCGAGACCGATCTGCAGACCGCGCTGACCGGACGCTCGCCCGACGGCGGCAGCGTCCTTGGCGCCGCGAGGGCCGCCACGTCGAGCCCCTCGGCCGGCCACTGAGGAACGCCGCCATGAACCACCGCAGAACCTTCTTCAAGGCCGCAGGCGCCACCTTGCTCGGCGCCGCCGCGGTCAGTCGCGCCGGCGCGGCGCTGCTGCCGGAAGCTGCGTCGCAGACGTCGGCGGCGACGCTGCCGCCGCCCCCGCCGCCGAACGGCCGGCCGTTTCAGCCGATCGTCACGCTCAACGGCTGGTCGCTGCCGTGGCGCGTGAAGGAAGGCGTCAAGGAGTTCCACCTCGTCGCCGAGCCGGCCGTGCGCGAGATCGCCCCGGGCATGAAGACCAACCTGTGGGGCTACAACGGTGCGAGCCCGGGCCCGACCATCGAGGCGGTCGAGGGCGACCGCGTCCGCATCTTCGTCACCAACAGGCTGCCCGAGGTCACCACGATCCACTGGCACGGCATCCTGCTGCCGTCGGGGATGGATGGCGTGTCGGGCCTGACGCAGCCGCCGATCGGCGTCGGCAAGACGTGGATGTACGAATTCGTGCTGCAGCGCTCGGGCACGTTCATGTACCACCCACATGCCGACGAGATGGTGCAGATGGCGATGGGGATGATGGGCCTGTTCATCGTCCACCCCAGGGACCCGCGTCAGTACAAAGCCGATCGCGACTTCGGCTTCATCCTCAACGCCTACGACATCGAGCCGGGTAGCGCGACGCCGAGCGTCAACACGATGCTCGACTTCAACCTGTGGACGTGGAACAGCCGCGCGTTCCCCGGCATCGACCCGTTCGTCGCGCGCACCGGCGACCGCGTGCGCATCCGCGTCGGCAACCTGACGATGACCAGCCACCCGATCCACATGCACGGGCCGCACTTCGAGGTCACGTGCACCGACGGCGGCTGGGTGCCGAAGGCGGCCCGCTGGCCCGAGGTGACGACCGACGTTGCGGTCGGGCAGATGCGAGCCTTCGAGTTCGATGCGGTGGCGGGCGACTGGGCCATCCACTGCCACAAGAGCCACCACACGATGAACGCGATGGGTCACAACGTGCCCACGATGATCGGTGTCGACCAGAAGAGCGTGCTGCGCAAGATCACGGGCCTGGTGCCCGACTACATGGTGATGGGCGACCGCGGCATGCACGACATGGCCGAGATGGAGATGCCGCTGCCCGACAACACGCTGCCGATGATGACCGGCACCGGGCCGTTCGGCCCGATCGGCATGGGCGGCATGTTCAGCGTCGTGAAGGTGCGCGACGACCTGAAGCGTGGCGACTACGCCGACCCGGGCCCCTACAAGCATCCGCTCGGCACCCAGGCCAGCGAATACACCGCGCAGCTCGACGCGGCGCCGAAGGCGCAAGCACCCCTGGCCGACGCGCAGACGCTGCAGGTGCGCAAACCCGGCGGCCACGAAGGTCACCACTGAGCCGTTTCACCCGCGCATCCATCACGAGGCTTGCCATGACGAAACGCCCGACCGTCCTCTGTCTGGCCGCAGTGGCCCTGTTCGCGGCCGCAGCGCCTGCGTTCGCCCATGGCGACGAAGACCATGCCAAGCGCCGCACGTACGATGCATCCAAGGTCGAGGACACCGCGTTCGGCCGCGAAGGCGACCCGAAGAAGGTCGTGCGCACGATCAGGATCGAAATGACCGACACGATGCGCTACACGCCGGCGCAAGTAACGATCAAGCGCGGCCAGACGGTGCGCTTCGTCTTGCACAACGGCGGCAAGCTGCTGCACGAGATGGTGCTGGGCACCACCGAGGCGCTCAAGGAACATGCCGAGCTGATGAAGAGGTTTCCGGAGATGGAGCACACCGATCCGAACATGGCCCACGTGAAGCCCGGCGCGACCGGGCAGATCGTCTGGCAGTTCACGCAGGCCGGGGAGTTCGAGTTCGCCTGCCTGCAGCCGGGCCACTACGAGACCGGCATGGTGGGCAGGGTCAGCGTCAAGTGAGCCCGGACGCCCTCCGCATCCCCCTCATCGCATCGAAAGGACCCCACGTGCTCACCCTCCGACTGCTGACGACTTCGCTGATCGGCATCGCGGCCATTGCCCACGCGCAGACCGCCGCAACCACCAGCCCTGCCACGCCTCAGGCCGCGGCAGCGTCCGGCACGCGCGCCGCGCCGATGACCAACGGCGAGGTCCGCAAGGTCGACAAGGCCCAAGGCAAGCTGACGCTCAGGCATGGCCCGATCGAGAGCCTGGACATGCCCGCCATGACGATGGTGTTCAAGGTCGCCGACCCGAAGATGCTCGAAGGGCTGAAGGACGGTGACAAGGTCCGGTTCAACGCCGACCGCATCAACGGCGCCATCACGGTGACCGCAATCGAGCCGGCGCGGTGACGGCATCACGTTGGGCCGTGTGAACCGCGCCGCTGGTATCCATCGAGCTGCGTCCTCCTACACCGCGAGGGTGCAGTCCCCATCCCACTGTCATTGACCTTGCCATCGTGTCAAGGCCCATTGTCTGACGGCGCGCAGCGATCACCAACCGAAGCCGATCAGGAAGCTCACATGGACATGCACCGCCACGATCACCACGAGCACGCGGGCCACGAGCACGGGACCGAAGGTCACAAACCCTCGGCGACTGCCCCGGACACCCCGGACGGCACGATCTACACCTGCCCGATGCATCCCGAGGTGCGCCAGGACCACCCCGGCAACTGCCCCAAGTGCGGCATGACGCTGGAGCCGGTGATGCCGAGCCTGGACGACGAGCAGAACCCGGAGCTGCGCGACTTCCAGCGCAGGTTCTGGTGGACGCTGCCGCTGACGATCGTCGTCACCGCGCTCGCGATGTTCGGCCACCGGCTGGGCTGGTTCGAGATGGGCACGCAGAGCTGGGTCGAGCTGGTGCTGTCCGCGCCCATCGTGCTGTGGGCGGGGTGGCCGTTCTTCCGGCGCTGCGTGCAGTCGATCGTCCATCGCAGTCCGAACATGTGGACGCTGATCGGGCTGGGCACCGGGGCCGCTTTCGTCTACAGCGTCGCGGCCACGGTGGTGCCCGGCGTGTTCCCGGCATCGTTCCAGTCGATGGGTCGGGTGGCGGTGTACTTCGAAGCCGCGGTGGTCATCATCTCGCTGACGCTGCTCGGACAGATGCTGGAGCTGAAGGCACGGTCGCAGACCTCGGCGGCGATCAGGTCATTGTTGGGTCTGGCGCCGAGGACGGCGCGCCGCATCGCGGCCGACGGCAACGAGGAGGACGTTCCGCTGACGCATGTGCACGTCGGCGACCTGCTGCGCGTGCGGCCGGGCGAGAAAGTGCCGGTCGACGGTGTGGTGGTCGAAGGCAGCAGTGCGGTCGACGAATCGATGCTCACCGGCGAACCCGTGCCGGTGACCAAGCGCGCGGGCGACAAGCTGATCGGCGCCACGCTCAACACCAGCGGTGCGCTGGTGATGCGCTCCGAGCGGGTGGGTGCGCAGACCATGCTGTCGCAGATCGTGCAGATGGTGACCCAGGCTCAGCGCTCGAAGGCGCCGATGCAGCGCATGGCCGACCAGGTGGCCGGCTGGTTCGTGATGGCGGTGGTGGCCATCGCCGCGCTGACGTTCTTCGCCTGGGGCCTGTTCGGGCCCGAGCCACGCTGGGTCTACGGCCTGATCAACGCCGTGGCCGTGCTGATCATCGCGTGCCCATGTGCGCTGGGCCTTGCCACGCCGATGTCGATCATGGTGGCCACCGGCCGCGGCGCAACGATGGGCGTGCTGTTCCGCGACGCGGCGGCCATCGAGCACCTGCGCAAGGTCGACACCCTCATCGTCGACAAGACCGGCACGCTCACCGAGGGCAAGCCGGCCTTCGATCGTGCCGTGCCGGCCGGCGGCCACTCGAGCGACGAGGTGCTGCGCATCGCAGCCAGCCTCGACCAGGGCAGTGAGCACCCGCTGGCCGATGCCATCGTTCGCGCCGGGCGCGAACGCGGCCTGGCCTTGAGCAAGCCGCAGGACTTCGAGTCGAGTTCGGGGGTCGGGGTGCGTGGCACCGTCGACGGCCGGCGCGTCGCGCTCGGCAACACGGCCCTGATGCAGCAGCTCGGCGTTGCAGTGGACGCGATGGTCTCCGAGGCGGAGGCGCTGCGCGCCGAAGGCGCCAGCGTGATGCATCTGGCGGTGGAGGGTCGGCTGGCCGGGCTGCTGGCCGTCTCCGATCCTGTCAAGGCGAGCACGCCGGAAGCGCTGGCGGCGCTGAAGGGCGCCGGCCTGCGCGTCGTGATGGCCACCGGCGACGGCGTCACGACGGCACGTGCGGTGGCGCGGCGCCTCGGGATCGACGAAGTCCACGGCGAGGTCAAGCCCGCCGACAAGCTCGAGCTGGTGCGGCAGCTTCAGGCCGGCGGCCGCGTCGTCGCGATGGCGGGCGACGGCATCAACGACGCGCCCGCGCTGGCCCAGGCCGACGTCGGCGTGGCGATGGGCACCGGCACCGACGTGGCGATGAACAGCGCCCAGGTCACGCTGGTCAAAGGCGACCTGCGCGGCATCGCGGCGGCGCGCGGTCTCTCCGAAGCGACCATTGCCAACATGAAGCAGAACCTCGGCTTCGCGTTCGTCTACAACGCGCTCGGCGTGCCGCTGGCCGCCGGCGTGCTGTTCCCGTTCACCGGCTGGCTGCTGTCGCCGATGATCGCCGCGCTCGCCATGAGTCTCAGCTCGGCGTCGGTGATCACCAATGCGCTGCGCCTGCGACACGGCGTCGTCGCACACACTTGAGAGAAGCACGGCACCTTCCAGCTGAAGACCCGCGGGAGGAGGGGTCGACTGCGGCTGTGTCAGACTGGTCGCGACAACGCGTCATTCGTAAGGTCTCATGGATTTGCCGTTCACACGGACACGGTTCTTCGAGGTCATGGCTTCCTACAACCAGGCGGTCGTGGTCGGATCCACGGCGGCATTTCTGTTGGGAGTCCACGAAGACCTGGGCCTCATCGCCGCCGGCGTTCCAGGCGCGTGGGCGGCGCTCGAGCGATGAACATCGCCGACATTGCAGGCACCGTCGAGCGCAACGCCGTTCCCGTCGTCTTCGTCAACGTGCTGCTCCAACAGTTGGGCATGCCGGTGCCGGCAGTGCCCACGCTCTTGCTGGCCGGGAGCCTCGCGTTGGCTCCGCCGATGCTGGCCAAGATGCTCCTCGCTGCGGTCGTCGCATCGGTCGTAGCCGACTGGGTCTGGTACGGCGCCGGAAGGGCGTTCGGCTACAGGGTGCTCGCGGGTCTGTGCAGGCTCTCGATCAATCCGGCGTCCTGCGTCACACAGACCGAGGCGAGGTTCGTGCGCTGGGGGATCCCCTCGCTGGTGATCGCAAAGTTCATCCCGGGCTTCTCGACGGTCGCGCCACCGATTGCGGGTGCGCTTCGCATGTCGATCACGGGCTTTCTGGTGGCCGCCGGAGCCGGCGCCGTGCTCTGGGCGGGGCTGGCGCTGGGAGCCGGCTGGCTGCTGCGCGGCGCGGTGCCGGACGTCATCGCCATGCTCGATCGCCACACGGCCGGTGCCGTCTTGCTCGTCGCGCTCGGACTGGCCGCCTGGCTTGCCTGGAAGCTCTGGCAGCTGCATCGATTCCGGCGACTCTCGTCGCTGCCCCAAATCACGGCTGCCGAACTCTTCGCCGCGCTCGCGGGCGATGATCCACCGCTGCTGCTCGACTTGCGCGGCACCACCATGGTGGCCGAGACGGGTCCGATCGCGGGTGCGGTGGTCGCGGAGCATGATCGCCTCGAACACGCCGTGCGCGATTGGCCGAAGGAGCGGCCGATCGTCACGCTCTGCGCGTGTCCGCAAGACGCAGGCGCGATTCAGGCCGCGCAGCGCCTGCTGGACCAGGGCTTCATCTCCGTGCGGCCGCTCACGGGCGGCTACGAGGCCTGGCTGGCGCAAACCGCGCTCGAGCCGGCGGGCGGCGGCTAAGACAGCCCGAGCAACCGCTTCGCGTTCTCTTTCAGGATCAGCGGCTTCACCTTGTCCTTGAAGCCGGCCTCTTCGAAGTCGGCCAGCCAGCGCTCGGGCGTGATCAGCGGAAAGTCGCTGCCGAACAGGATGCGATCCTTCAGCAGCGTGTTGGCGTACTGCACCAGCTGCGGCGGAAAGTATTTCGGGCTCCAGCCCGACAGGTCGATCCACACGTTGGGCTTGTGCAGCGCCAGGCTCAGCGCCTCGTCCTGCCAAGGCCAGCTCGGGTGCGCGACGATGATCTGCATGTCGGGGAACGCCATCGCCACGTCCTCGAGCAGCATCGGGTTGGAGTTCTGCAGCCGCAGGCCACCCCCGCAGCGCATGCCCGAGCCGATGCCCGAGTGGCCGCTGTGGAACACTGCGGGCAGCTTGTGTTCGGCGATCACCTCGTAGATCGGCCACGCCATGCGGTCGGCCGGCAGGAAGCCCTGCACGGTGGGGTGGAACTTGAACCCCCGCACGTCGTGCTCCTCGATCAGCTTGCGCGCTTCCCGCGCGCCCATCTTGCCCTTGTGCGGATCGATCGAGCCGAAGGCGATCATGATGTCGGCGTTCTTCTTGGCCGCCTCGGCGATCTCCTCGTTCGGTACGCGGCGCCGGCCGAGCTGCGACTCGGAATCGACCGTGAACATCACGAAGCCGATCTTCTTCTCGCGGTAGTACGCCACCGTCTCGTCGATCGTCGGCCGCCGGCTCGAGCCGAAGTACTTGTCGGCCGCGCGGTCGTATTCCTCGCCATAGTTGTCGAACGGGTTCCAGCACGACACCTCGGCGTGCGTGTGGGTGTCGATGGCGATGAGCGATACGGTGTCCATGGCGCTCTCTTAGTTCAATTTAGAAAGTATATAAGCGGTCGGCGCACACCAACCTCGCGTTGATTCATTCGTGATGATCCATCCATATTCGGGTTTGCCCTATCCATTCAGTTCAACACATGAACTATCTTTGCGGCCTCTCCAAGGATCGGACGATGACGGCGTTCACCCCGGCTGGCGGCTTGCTGGCATCGCTGGAGCTGCTGCGCGTGTCCCACGCCGGCGCGGTCACCCACGTGCGGCTGCACCGCCCGGCCAAGCGCAACGCGCTGAGCGACCCGCTGATTCAGCAATTGCACACCTGTTTCGTCAACCTGCCCGAGGCCACCCGTGCGGTGGTGCTCAGCGGCGAGGGCGACCATTTCTGCGCCGGGCTCGACCTGTCGGAGCTGATGGAGCGCGACATCGCGGCCGGCGTGCTGCATTCGCGCATGTGGCACGCGACGTTCGACCAGATCCAGTTCGGCCGCGTGCCGGTGGTCGCGGTGCTGCACGGCGCCGTAGTCGGCGGCGGGCTCGAGCTCGCCGCGTCGTGCCACCTCCGCGTGGCCGAGGCGTCGGCGTACTACGGGCTGCCCGAGGGCCAGCGCGGCATCTTCGTCGGCGGCGGCGGCTCGGTGCGCATTCCGCGCCTGATGGGCGTGGCCCGCATGACCGACCTGATGATGACCGGCCGCGTCTACGATGCCCAGGAGGGGCTGGCCGCGGGCCTGTCGCAATACGTGGTGGCGGACGGCCAGGGCCTGGCCAAGGGCATCGAGCTGGCCGAGCGCGTGGCCGGCAACGCGCCGATGTCGAACTATGCGGTGATGCACGCGCTGCCGCGCATCGCCGACCAGTCGATGACCGAAGGCCTGCTCACCGAGTCGCTGATGGCGGCCGTGGCCGAGAGCACGCCCGAGGCCAAGACGCGGCTGCGCGCCTTCCTCGAGAAGCGCGCCGGCAAGGTCGTCAAGTCCTGACGAGGTTGCTGTTGGGCACCATCCCCGCGCGCGAAGCATCGGTCGGCGGCTGCCTGCGCGCGACAGTCGAGCAGCGCGCCGACGGCAGCACCGTGCTGCGCTCGACCGAGCCGCTCGGCCCGTATCCGGAACGCCTCACCGATTGCCTGACGCGGTGGGCGCGCGAAGCGCCCGACCGCATCTTCGTCGCGCGGCGCGACGACAGCGGCCAGTGGCAGCCGATCCGCTATGCGCAGATGCTCGAGCGCGCGCAGTCGCTCGGCCAGGCGCTGCTCGACGCCGGTCTGTCGGTCGAGCGGCCGCTGGCCATCCTGTCGGAGAACAGCCTCGAGCACCTGACGCTGGCGATGGCTGCGCTATGGGCCGGCGTGCCGTTCGTGCCGGTGTCGCCGGCGTACTCGCTGCTGTCGAACGACCATGCCAAGCTCAGGCACATCCTCGGCACCGTGACGCCGGGCATGGTGTTCGCCAGCGACCCGGCCTACGGCAAGGCGATCGCGGCGGCGGTGGATGTCGCCACGCCGGTGGTGCTGGCGTACGGCGAGCTCGGCGAGCGGCCGGCGCGCCGCTACGACGATCTGCTGCGCACGGTGCCGGGTCCTTCGCTGGCCGCCGCGCACGCGGCGGTCGGCCCGGACACGATCGCCAAGTTCCTGTTCACGTCGGGCTCGACCAAGGCGCCCAAGGGCGTGATCAACACGCACCGCATGTGGTGCGCCAACCAGCAGATGCTGCGCCAGTGCATGCGCTTTCTCGCCGAGGAGCCGCCGGTGCTGGTGGACTGGCTGCCCTGGAACCACACCTTCGGCGGCAACCACAACGTCGGCATCACGCTCGTCAACGGCGGCACGCTGTACATCGACGACGGCAAGCCGACGCCGGCGGGCATCGGGCAGACGCTGCGCAACCTGCGCGAGATCTCGCCCACCGTCTACTTCAACGTCCCCAAGGGCCTGGAGGAGATCGCGCGCGCGATGGACACCGACGCGCAGCTGCGCCGCACGCTGTTCGCGCGCTGCAAGGCGTTCATGTTCGCCGGTGCGGCGCTGAGCCAGGCGGTGTGGGACCAGCTCGACGCGCACGGCGCCGCCACCATCGGGCAGCGCCTGCGCATCATCACCGGCCTGGGCATGACCGAGACGGCGCCGTCGTGCACCTTCGCGGTCGGCACCGACAACCAGTCGGGCCACATCGGGCTGCCGGTGCCCGGCGTCGAGGTCAAGCTGGTGCCCGAGGGCGACAAGACCGAGATCCGCTTCCGTGGCCCCAACGTGATGCCGGGCTACTGGCGCGCGCCGCAGCAGACGCGCGAGGCGTTCGACGACGAGGGCTTCTACCGCACCGGCGACGCGGTGCGCTGGATCGACCCGGCCGATCCGCAGCGCGGGTTGCTGTTCGACGGCCGCACCGCCGAGGACTTCAAGCTGTCCACCGGCACATTCGTCAGCGTCGGCCCGCTGCGCGCGCGCATCATCGAAGCCGGCGATCCGTGCGTGCAGGACGCGGTGATCACCGGCCTGAACCGCGACACCGTGGGCGCGTTGATCTTTCCGCGGCTCGATGCCTGCCGGCGCCTCGCGGGCTGCCCCGACGATACGCCCGCGCCCGCGGTGCTGCACCACCCGGCGGTGCGCGCGCACTTCCAGGCGATGCTCGACCGGCTGGCGGCGCAAGCCACGGGCAGCGCGAATCGCCTCGAGCGCATGCACGTGCTGGCCGAGCCGCCGTCGATCGACAAGGGCGAACTGACCGACAAGAACTCGATCAACCAGCGCGCGGTGCTTCAGCACCGCGCGGCGCTGGTCGATGCGTTGTACGAGGGCCGCACGGCCGACCCCTTCATCATCCAGGCGAGGCCGCGATGAGCGAGGGCGTTCGCATCCGTTCGAGCCCGATCCCCGAGGACATCAAGGCGTTGGGCCTGTGATTCAACTTCCCTTCCGACAAGGAGACAAGCGATGACCCTGAGCAAATCCATCCTCGCTGCCGCGCTCGCGCTCGGCGTTTCGAGCGCCGCGCTGGCCGACGTGAACATCGGCGTCTCGCTGGCGCTGACCGGGCCCGGGTCCGGCCTCGGCATCCCGATGAACAACTACTTCAAGCTGTGGCCGCAGACGATCGCCGGCGAGAAGGTCAACCTGATCATCCTCGACGACGCCACCGATCCGGGCAAGGGCGTGAGCAACGCGCGCCGCTTCGTCACCGAGGACAAGGTCGACATGATCCTCGGCTCGTGCATCACCGCCACCTCGGCGGCGATCGCGCCGGTGGCCAACGAGGCCAAGACGGTGCAGCTGTCCGCCGCGCCGGTGGGCGTGCCGCCCGATCAGGAGGCCTGGGTGTTCCGCCTGCCGCAGGGCTTCGGCGTGATGGCGCATCCGATCATCGAGCACATGAAGAAGACCGGCGTCAAGACGCTGGGCTTCATCGGCTACACCGACGCCTACGGCGAGCTGTGGCTGAAGGAGATGACCAAGGACGCCGAAGCGGCCGGCATCAAGCTGATCGCCGTCGAGCGCTTCGCGCGCACCGACACCAGCGTGACGCCGCAGGCGCTGAAGCTGGTGTCGGCCAACCCCGACGCGATCCTCGTCGTCGCCTCGGGCTCGGGCGCAGCAATGCCCGAGAAGGGCCTGATCGAGCGCGGCTACAAGGGCAAGGTGTACCAGACGCACGCGGCAGCCACGCCCGACCTGGTGCGCATCGGCGGCAAGGACGTCGAGGGCACGTTCGTGGTGTCCGGCCCCGCGGTGATCGCCGAGCAGTTGCCCGACGAGCATCCGAGCAAGAAGGCGGCGGTCGATTTCGTCACCAAGTACGAGGCGGCGGTCGGCAAGGGCACGCGCAACCAGTTCGCCGCGCACGCGTACGACGCGCAGATCGTGCTGGAGAAGATCCTGCCGGTGGCGCTGAAGAAGGCCAAGCCCGGCACCCCCGAGTTCCGGCTGGCGCTGCGCGACGCGATGGAAAACATGGGCCGCACGATCTTCTCGCACGGCGTGATGAACTGGACCAAGACCGACCACTGGGGCTACACCAACGAGACCGGTGTGCTGCTGCAGGTGGTCGACGGCAAGTTCGTGGTGGTGAAGTAGACGCGAGACCGGCCGCGCCGCGCTTGCTCGCGGTGTGGTCGAACCGCGTGGGCCCCGGGTGCGCCGCCGAGCGGCGCGACCCAGGGCCGCGCTCAGCCTGCCCACCCGCACCATGGACCTGAACATCGCGAGCATCCTGGCCGTCGACGGCGTGATGAACGGCGCGGTGTACGCGCTGCTCGCGCTGGCCACGGTGCTGGTGTTCGCGGTCACGCGGGTGATCTTCATCCCGCAAGGCGAGTTCGTCGCCTTCGGCGCGCTGACGCTCGCACTGCTGCAGGCCGGCCGCGTGCCGGGCACCGTCTGGTTCCTGTTGACGCTGGCCGTCGTCGTCGCGGCCAATGACCTGGTGCACGGTCTGCGTCGCCGCGTGCCGCCTGCACGCCTGGCGCGGCAGGCGCTGCGCACGCTGTCCTATCCGGTGGCGGTGTCGCTGCTGGCGATCTGGGTTGCGCCGCGCGGCTGGCCGCTGGCGGCGCAGGCGATGCTGACGCTGGCGCTGGTGACGCCGTTCGGACCGCTGATCTATCGCCTGGCCTATGAATCGCTGGCCGACGCGTCGGTGCTGGTGCTGCTGATCGTCTCGGTCGGCGTGCACTTCGCGCTGGTGGGGCTCGGGCTGTACTTCTTCGGTGCCGAGGGCTTCCGCAACCCGTCGTTCTGGGACGCGCGCCTGTCGCTCGGGCCGGTGACGCTGACGGGCCAGACCCTTATCATCCTCGCCGCATCGGTGGCGCTGATCGTCGCGCTGTGGCTGTTCTTCGAGCGCACGTTGATCGGCAAGGCGCTGCGCGCCACCGCAGTCAACCGGATCGGCGCGCGCTTGATGGGCATCTCCAGCGACAGCGCGGGCCGCCTGAGCTTCACGATGGCGGCGTTCATCGGCGCGCTGTCGGGCTTGTTGATCGGGCCCACCACCACCGTCTTCTACGACAGCGGATTCCTGATCGGGCTCAAGGGCTTCGTCGCCGCGGTGTTCGCCGGCTTGTCGAGCTATCCGCTGGCGCTGATCGGCGCGCTCG
>DATIFD010000142.1:0-7644 GCA_035455385.1 Burkholderiaceae bacterium | reverse complement strand
GTTTCACACAGCTAAAAAGAAGGGACCGGATTACATCATCCCGTCCATGCCGCCGTGGCCGCCATGCGGCATCGCCGGCTCCTTCTCGTTCTTCGGCGCCTCGGCGATCATCGCCTCGGTCGTGAGCAGCAGGCCGGCCACGGACGTGGCGTTCTGCAGCGCGAGACGCGTGACCTTGGTGGGATCGATGATGCCGAACTTCACCATGTCGCCGTACTCGCCGTTGGCCGCGTTGAACCCGTAGTTTCCCTTGCCGTTGACGACGGCGTTCAGGACCACGGACGCATCCGCGCCGGCGTTAGCGACGATCTGGCGCAGCGGCTCTTCGACGGCCTTACGCAGGATGTTGATGCCGACGTTCTGGTCATCATTGGACCCCTGGAGGTTGGCAATGCCCTTCAGCGCACGCAGCAGCGCCACACCACCACCCGGCACCACGCCTTCCTCGACGGCCGCGCGCGTTGCGTGCAGCGCGTCCTCGACGCGGGCCTTCTTTTCCTTCATCTCGACTTCGGTGGCGGCACCGACCTTGATCACCGCCACGCCGCCGGCGAGTTTGGCCACGCGCTCCTGCAGCTTCTCCTTGTCGTAGTCGGACGTCGCGTCGTCGATCTGCTTGCGCACGTTCTTGACGCGCGCCTCGATCGCCGCCTTTTCGCCGGCCCCGTCGATGATCGTCGTGTCTTCCTTGCCCACTTCGACCTTCTTCGCGCGGCCCAGGTCCTTCAGCGACGCGTTCTCGAGCTTCAGCCCGAGCTCCTCGGCGATCACGGTGCCGCCGGTGAGAATCGCAATGTCTTCCAGCATGGCCTTGCGGCGGTCGCCGAAGCCGGGCGCCTTGACCGCGGTCGTCTTCAGGATGCCGCGGATGTTGTTCACGACCAGCGTCGCCAGCGCCTCGCCGTCGACATCCTCGGCGATGATCAGCAGCGGTTTGCCCGCCTTGGCGACCTGCTCGAGCACCGGCAGGAGATCGCGGATGTTGCTGATCTTCTTGTCGAACAGCAGCACGTACGGGTTCTCGAGCATCGCCGCCTGCTTGTCCGGGTTGTTGATGAAGTACGGCGACAGGTAGCCGCGATCGAACTGCATGCCTTCGACGACTTCGAGCTCGTTGTCGAGCGACTTGCCGTCCTCGACCGTGATCACGCCTTCCTTGCCGACCTTGTCCATCGCGTCGGCGATGATCTTGCCGATCGACTCGTCGCTGTTGGCCGAGATCGCGCCGACCTGGCTGATCTCCTTGCTGGTGGTGGTGGCCTTGCTGGCCTTCTTCAGTTGCTCGACCAGCGCAGTCACGGCCTTGTCGATGCCGCGCTTGAGGTCCATCGGGTTCATGCCCGCGGCCACGTACTTCATGCCCTCGCGCACGATCGATTGCGCCAGTACGGTCGCGGTGGTGGTGCCGTCACCTGCAGCGTCGCTGGTCTTGGAGGCGACCTCCTTGACCATCTGAGCGCCCATGTTCATGAGCTTGTCCTTGAGCTCGACTTCTTTGGCGACCGAGACACCGTCCTTGGTGACGGTGGGGGCGCCAAAGCTGCGCTCGAGCACGACATTGCGGCCCTTCGGGCCCAGCGTGACCTTGACCGCATTGGCCAGGATATTCACGCCCTCGACCATGCGGTGACGGGCGTCGGCGCCAAAAACGACGTCTTTTGCTGCCATCTGTACTCTCCGAATTCAGTTTGTGATTGCGAACGAAAGGCTTACTTCTCGACCACCGCGAAGAGGTCTTCTTCGCGCATCACGAGCAGTTCGTCGCCGTCGACCTTGACGGTCTGGCCGCTGTACTTGCCGAACAGCACCCGGTCACCGACCTTGACGTTGGGCGCCACGAAGTCACCCTTATCGTTTCGCTTGCCGGGACCGACCGCCAGCACCTCGCCCTGGTCGGGTTTTTCAGCGGCGTTGTCGGGGATCACGATGCCCGAGGCGGTCTTGGTCTCGTTCTCCAGGCGTTTGACGACCACACGGTCGTGCAACGGGCGAAGTTTCATTGCATCTCCTTCGAGGGTTCGATTTGACTCTGGCAAGGCGCTGCACTATGAGTGAGCACCAATTCACAATGTGGTGAGCGCTCGCCAGATCAGCGTTCCCCACCTTCCCCACCATTAGCACTCAGCATCAGAGAGTGCTAGCAGCGCAGATTATAGGTATGAAGCCGACGGCTTCAACCCCCCGCAAGCCGCGGCGGCAACGATTCGGCATCGGGGTTCTAGTCCTGCAGGGGTGTGGTGGCAGGCAAGCGAAAGCGCTCGCTCGCCCAAGCCCCGAGGTCGATGCTGCGGCATCGCTCGCTACAGAACGGTCGCCAGCGGTTCGCAGGCGTGAAAGCGATCCGGCGTGAGCAGGTGGGGCAGTGCACCAGTGGCGCCCCGGCGCGCTGGGTCATGACTTCAGGCACACAGCGCGAGCTCGAACGATGCATCCTCATTGCTCGGGCGCAACCGTCCGTCGGCCTCGGCGCGCATCAATCGTACCGACACCATCAGTCGATGACCGCTGATTTCCGGGACGAGCTGCAACGCCGGATCCAGGCGCAGCCGCAGCAACTGGTAGATCTTGCCGGGTGCCAGGCTCTGCTGGAACTGGCCGCCCGGCGCCATCACCTGTTGCCTGACGCCAGAGTCACGCAAGAGCTGCAACAAAGTCTGCAGTGCCTGGGCCAGCGGCATCATCGTCGACACCCAACTGTTGAGGTCGGCGCGGCGTGCTGCGGCATCGCGATGCTGCCACGCGTAATAGCCGGGCAGATCGAACTCGCAGGTGCCACCTGGAATGCTGATGCGGCTGCGTACGCTCATCAGCCACTCGTTGCTCGTCAGAGCCTGGCCCGCCTTGCCTGGCTGCTGGTTCAGCGCGTCAAAGGCGTGCTCGATGCGATGGACCACTTCATCGAGCGCCTGCTGCGAGACTTGAGCGTTTCCGCGCAGTGCGAGCAGCTGTTGCTTGTGCCGCTCCAGTTCTTTGAGCAGGTCGGACTTCAGGTCCGCGCGCGAGGCGACATCCATGATTTCGAACAGGGTCACCAACGCGAAGTGGTGGTCGATCGCAGTGTCGCGGACCATCAACTGCCCGATCCGGTCGAACAGCTGCTCGAGGCGCAGCATCGTGCGCACGCTCTCCTGGAATGGGTACTCGTAGAGAATCAAACCGTCGGCTCCCACGTGGCCAGGGTGCAGGAGCGCGATTGTTTCACAGCGCTCTACGCGACTGCACCCTCCACCCAGAGAGTCCATAGCGCTGCCACCGCCGCTTGCAGTGTCTCAAGAGACTGCCCGTCGTTGTGGATCACGGCGTCGGCGATGGCACGCCGCGCCGCGCGGGGGGCCTGCTGGGCGATGACGCGGCGAACATGATCCTCCTGCCAACCGGATCGGCTCATCACCCGATCGATCTGGGTCTGCTCGCTGCAGTCGACGACGAGGACTCTGTCGCAGCGGCTGCGCCAATGCGACGACTCGGTCATGAGCGGGACGTCGAACACGATCACCCTGCCTGTTGCACCGTCCGCCTGTGCCATCGCTTCGGCGCCGATCAGCGGGTGCAAGATGGCCTCGAGGCGGCGCTTTGCCGTCACATCGGTGAACGCCAAATCGCGCATGCGCACCCGATCGAGAGCACCGCGAGCATCAATCAACCGCTCACCGAACTCGGCACGCACCGCGGGCATGGCGCCGCCGCCTGTCTCGGTCAGCCGACGTGCTATCGCATCGGTGTCGACGAGTGCCGCCCCGTTGGCCACCCAGAACCCGGCCACGGTGCTCTTGCCGCTGCCAATGCCGCCAGTCAGGCCGATGCGCCGGATCGCCATGCGGGCGACGTCAAGGCAAGCCGATCCACGCCAGTGCCGCGGGCGGGCCGACCCACATCACCACCAGCCCAGCGCCCGCCAGGAACGGACCGAACGGAACGTAGCGACCCTCGCGCAGCGCCCCGCTGAGTTTCATCGCGACGCCCACCACGGCACCGATCACGGAGGCAGCCAGCACAATGGGCAACAGCGCCTGCCATCCCAGCCAGGCTCCCAACGCGGCCAGGAGCTTGAAATCACCGTAGCCCATGCCTTCTTTGCCGGTCGCCAGCTTGAAGAACCAATACACGGCCCACAGCGTGAGGTACCCGGCGATGGCCCCGATCAGCGCGGTGACCGGCGCGATGGTCCAACCGAGCGCAGCGACGAGCAGCCCGGACCACAGCAACGGCTGCGTGATCGCATCGGGCAGGACGGTCGTGTCCCAGTCGATCCATGCCAACGCGATGAGCGCTGCTGCGAAGCCGCACCACAAGAGCACCTGTGGTTGCGCTCCGAGGCGCCAACCTATCGCAGCGAACAGCGCCGCACACGACAACTCGACCAGTGGGTATCGGACGGCGATTCGGGCACGGCATGACGAACAGCGCCCGCGCAGCACCAACCAGCTCACCACCGGGATGTTCTCGAAGGCGCGAATGCGGTGTCCGCACGAGGGACACCTTGACGCTGGCCGCGCCAGGCTCAGCGGTGGCAAAGCGCCGACCGCCTTCTGCAGAGCCACGCCCGACTGATGGAGAAGATCCGGCGCCGGCGCACCGAACACGCGTCGGTACGAATCGGCGTCGGTCAGTTGGTGCAGCGCGTCGCGCCACCAGTCGCGCTCGAGCATCGACGGCAGTCGATGAATGACGACGTTGAGGAAACTGCCGATCGCCAGGCCGATCAGTGCCAGGGCCGCCGGGTGGAGCAGCCAGTCCGGCAGCACATTGGCCACGTCAGACCACGGAACCGAGCTTGAAGATGGGCAGGTACATCGAGACCACGATGCCGCCGATTATCACGCCCAGGATCACGATGATGAACGGTTCCATCAGGCTCGACAGGCCCTTGACCATCTCGTCGACTTCCTGCTCGTAGAACTCGGCAGCCTTGGCCAGCATGTGATCCAAGGCGCCGGATTCTTCGCCGATCGCAGCCATCTGCAGCACCATCGACGGGAAGACCCCAGTCGACTGCATCGACGTCGTCAGGGCGGCGCCAGTCGACACATCCTTCTGGATCTGCTCGGTCGCCTCGACAAAGACCGCATTGCCAGAAGCGCCACCGACCGAGTCGAGTGCCTCGACCAGCGGCACGCCGGCAGCGAACATGGTCGACAGCGTGCGGGTCCAGCGAGCGATCACCGACTTGTAGATCAGGTCACCGAACAGCGGGATGCGAAGCAGCAGACGATCCATTGCCTTCTGCATCTTCTCCGAGCGCTTCCAGGATTGGAAGAAAAAGTAGCCGCCGCCTCCTATGAACCCGAAGATCGCCCACCAGTACTTGACGAAGACCTCGCTCATCGCAATCACCACCAGCGTCGGCGCCGGCAGGTCAGCGCCGAACGACTTGAACACGTCCTGGAACGCCGGTATCACGAAGATCATGATCACGGTCACCACGATGAACGCAACCACGATCACCGCAATCGGGTACATCAGTGCCGACTTGATCTTGCGCTTGATCTCGAGCGTCTTCTCCTGATACATCGCCAGGCGGTCGAGCAGTGCCTCAAGAATGCCTCCTGCCTCCCCGGCCTCGACCAGGTTGCAGTACAAGGCATCGAAGTACATGGGATGCTTGCGGAAGGCAGCCGAGAGACTGGTACCCGTCTCGACGTCGGAGCGGATGTCGGTGAGCAGACGCGTCAGCTTGGGGTTGGGGCTGCCGCGTGCGACGATGTCGAACGCCTGCAGCAACGGCACACCGGCTTTCATCATCGTCGCCAACTGGCGAGTGAAGACCGCGATGTCCTTCTGCTTGATGGACCCGCCGCCGCGCGTACGACGCTTCTTGACCCGGGTTACGAGGATGCCCTGGCGCCGCAGGCTGGCCGAGACCATCGCCTCCCCGCCCGCCCGCATCTCGCCGCGCATGATCTTGCCGTTCTTGTCGCGGCCTTCCCACTCGTAGATCGTTTCCCTGACGTTCTTGTTGCCGCGTGCGGCCAGCGCTGTTGCCATGATTCCTCCGGCGGCCCTGGTGCTCGACCAGCTCAACCGCAAGCTTGAGCTATTCGTTGGTGACCGCGATCACTTCTTCCAACGTCGTGACCCCGGCACGGACCTTGACGAGGCCCGACTGCCGCAGATCGCGCACCCCATCCTTCAGGGCTTGTGCGGCGATGTCCATCGCAGTGCCCTCCGACAGGATGATGCGTTGGATCGCCTCCGAAATGGGCATCACCTGGTAAATGCCGACTCGGCCCTTGTACCCGTTGTTGCAGGCAGAGCAGCCGACCGCTCGATAGGTCTTCCACGATCCATCGAGCTCCTCTGCCCGGTAACCCGCTTTGAGCAACGACTCACGCGGATAGTCCGCGGGCTGCTTGCAGTTCTCGCACAGACGCCGGGCCAGACGCTGCGCCGTGATCAGTAGCACGCTGGCTGCGATGTTGAACGGCGCCACACCCATGTTCAGCATCCGGGTCAATGTGGTCGGAGCGTCATTGGTGTGCAGCGTCGACATCACCAGGTGACCGGTCTGTGCCGCCTTGATCGCGATGTCGGCGGTCTCGAGATCGCGGATCTCGCCCACCATGATCACGTCGGGATCCTGGCGCAGGAACGCCTTGAGCGCGGTGGCGAAGTTCAGGCCTGCCTTGTCATTGACGTTGACCTGGTTGATGCCAGGCAGGTTGATTTCTGCCGGATCCTCTACCGTCGAGATGTTGACGCCGGGCTGGTTGAGGATGTTCAGGCAGGTATACAGCGAGACCGTCTTGCCCGAACCGGTGGGGCCGGTCACCAGGATCATCCCGTAAGGACGCTGAATCGCGTTCAGCAGGCGGTCGCGCTCGATCTTCTCGTAGCCCAACGCTTCGATGCCCAGCTTCGCACTGGATGGGTCGAGGATACGAATGACGATCTTCTCGCCGAACAGGGTGGGCAGCGTGGACACGCGGAAGTCGATGGCTCGATTGCCGAACTTCAGCTTCATGCGCCCGTCTTGGGGTACCCGCTTTTCGGCGATGTCGAGTCGGCTGATGACCTTGATGCGCGATGCCAGCTTGTCTTTGATCGCGATGGGCGGCTGCGTAATCTCGCGCAGCTCGCCGTCGATCCGAAAGCGCACCCGGTAGTTGTATTCGTACGGTTCGAAGTGCAGGTCGGAAGCTCGCGCGTTGATCGCGTCGATCAGCATCTTCTGCAGGAAGCGTACGACCGGGGCGTCTTCGACCTCCTGCGCGACATCGGCCTGCTCCTGCGCCCCGCTGCCATCGTCCTCGGCGATGTCGAAGTCGAACTCTCCGGCGGCCATCGACTCCAGCGTCTCGCTGGCGTTGGCATTCTGGTTCTCCAGCAGCTTGCCGAGCTTGTCGTATTCGACGATGACCCACTCGGGCGAGAGCTGTGTGGCGAACTTGATCCGTTCGACCGCTTCCTGATCGGTCGGATCCGCACCTCCGATGAACAATCGGCTGCCCCGACGCCCCAACACGATGATCTGGTACTGCTGGGCGAGCTTGCCGTCGACCAGGTTGCGCGGCAGCTTCTCGCCATCGATCGCACCGAGGTCCAGTAGCGGAAGGGCTAGGCTGGTCGAAAGCGTGTGAGCGAGGTCGCTGGCGGAAACGGCTCCGGCCGAAATCACCGCCGATACGAAGCTGACGCGGCGCTCCT
>DATIFD010000141.1:0-5564 GCA_035455385.1 Burkholderiaceae bacterium | reverse complement strand
GCGCGGGGGTGATGCCGGCGGACGAGCCGGACGAACCTGGCGACCCGGCGAACGAGGCCGAGCGCAAGGATCTGCTCGATCGTGCGTTGGCGACTCTGCCACCTGAGCAGCGACTCGTTGTCGAACTGACCTATTTCCTCGGTCACAGCTGCGAGGAAATCGCAACCATTACCGACTGCCCCGTGAACACGGTCAAGACGCGGATGTTTCACGCCCGCCGCAAGCTGCGTGAGCTGCTGCCTGGCCTATCCGGGCAGGAATGAGGGGGCCGACGATGCACCCAAACTCCGAGATCCCAGCGTGCGAGCATGAGGCGTCGCTGCTGCTGCCGTGGTACGTGAACGCCACGCTGTCGGCCGCCGACGTCAAGCGTGTCGAGAACCATCTCGAGCACTGTGATGCCTGCCGCGCCGACATCGATGAGCAGCGGCAACTGGGTGCCCTCATGCGCGCCCCGGCTTCTATCGAACACTCGCCGAAGGCCGGATGGCGCAAGCTGCAGGCCCGCATCGAAGCCGGCCGGCAGATAGACGCAGCGCTGCCGGTGGCCCGCTACGCCGGGTGGCGGCCGACGAGTCGCCCTGTGGCATGGCTTGTGGCGGTAGCCGTCGTTCAGTCGGTCGCGCTGCTTGCGATCGCCGGATCGGGTCTGCTCGGATGGTCGATGTCCGAGATGGCGCCGCGCTACCGCACGCTGACATCGGCGCCGGCTGCCAGTGGGGTGCGCCTTCGGGTGGCTTTCGCACCGGCCACCACGCTCGGCGAACTGACCGATCTGCTGCACGCGAACCAGCTTGTGGCAATCTCGGGGCCTTCGGATGCGGGCCTGTTCACGCTGGCCATGCTGCCATCCAACGCGGACATGGAGGCGCAGCGTGCCGTGCTCGCGCGGCTGCGCGCCGATCCGCGAGTCCGGTTCGCCGATGTGCTCGGCGCAAACGCCGACACTCGATGAATCGCGGGTTCGCGATCTGGCTACTGCTGCTGGTGCTGGCGGGCTGCGCGGCCGCGCCTTCCCGGGCGCCGGCGACGCCGATCGGCGAGGGCGTGCGCGCGCATCCGGAGCGCTATGTCGTCGTCACCGTGCGCAATTCGCCGTCCACCGTGAATCCCTACGCCGCGTCGACGCCGCGCGGCTACGGCGGGCAGGGGCCTTATCGCGCCAGCTCCGACGCCATTGACCTGGCGCGGCAGATCGCTGCCCGCCATTCGCTGCGCGAAGTCGCGGCCTGGCCGATCGAGCTGCTGAATGTTCATTGTCTGGTCTACGAGATAGCGTCGGATGCGCGGCGCGATAGGGTCATCGATGAATTGCGGCGCGATCCGGGCGTGGAATCCGCACAACCCCTGTCGCGCTTCGACCTTCGTGGGGCAAGCTACAACGACCCTTACGCCGCTCTGCAGCGCAACTTGATCGAAATGGGCGTGTCGGTGGCGCAGCAGTGGTCGATGGGCGAAGGAGTGCGCATCGCGGTCGTCGACACAGGGGTCGATACCAGCCACCCGGATTTCGCGAATCGCTTGACCGCCGTCGCCGACTATGTGGGAGTTGGCCGCGCGACCGCCGAAGGACACGGGACCGCCGTGGCCGGAATCATCGCGGCGCAGCCGAATAACGGCATTGGAATCGTCGGCATTGCGCCGCGGGCGCAGGTCTTGCCTCTGCGCGCCTGCTGGAATGCCGACGCCGGGATCGGCGAGTGCAATTCGTTCACGCTTGCGCAGGCGCTGGTCGCCGCGTTGGATGCGCATGTCGCGATTGTCAACCTGAGTCTGGGCGGGCCAAGCGACCGCCTGCTCGAGCGCATTGTCGAGCGCGGACTCGAGCGGGGCACGATCTTCGTTGGCGCCGTACCCGCCAGCGGTCGGCGCGAAGGGTTTCCCGACGCGATCGATGGGGTCATCGCGGTCGATGTCGCCGACCGCCTCGAACGTGCGCCGATGGTGCTCTATGCGCCCGGCACGGACGTCTTCACGCTCACCCCTGGAGGGCACTACGACGCCGTCTCCGGCAGTTCGGCCGCCGCCGCCGAAGTCACTGCCGTCGCAGCCTTGCTGCTCGCGCGCCGCCCGACTTTGCGGGCGAACGAGGTGCAGGAATTGCTCGGCCGTTCGATGCAAGTTGGCGATCCGCCGCGACGCATCGCGGGCAGCGTGAATGCTTGTGCGGCGCTGCGCGACTTGTTGCGGCTTGGAGCATGCCAGACCGGCGACTCGCCATTGGTGGGCATGCATTAACAGGGTCCTGGCGGAGACGGTGAGATTCGAACTCACGGACGGCGTAAACCGTCGGCAGTTTTCAAGACTGCTGCCTTAAACCGCTCGGCCACGTCTCCCTTGAGAGGATGCTACGGCAGTTTTCGCTGCGCGATATGAGTTCCGGCGCAGCGCCACTGACGTGGCGCTGAACAAGACTGCTGCCTTAAACCGCTCGGCCGCGTCTCCCTTCGGTGCGAACATGCTACGGCAATTCGCTCGTGACCCGAGGACGAAAAAGCGGCGCCACGGGTGACGCCGCTTCTGAAGCGAACTCCGGTGGACTCAGCGCAGCTTGACCCCGAGCTCTGCGTAGCCGTTGCCGGTTTCGAGCACGTAGACACCGTTGCCGGCCATGAAGCCTGTGCCGCCGCCGTTGGTGGTGGCCACGCCGAGCCACGGGCTGTTGGGGGTGAACGTTCCGCCGACGCCGCCGACCGGGATGCCGTTGACGCTGTTGAGCGTGAGCGTGGTGCCGCTGGCGGTGAACACCGCCCAGTTGCCGTTTGACGTGCCGGCGATCCAGAACCCGTCGGTCTGCGCGCTGGTCAGCAGCGCCTGCTGCGCGCCGACGACCAGGCCGATGCCGAGGCCGCCGCTCGTCCGCGTGTCTTTCAGGTCGATCAGCAGCACGTTCTGGCCGGCCGAGTTGAAGCCGAGCGCAGTGCCCACGACGGTGGTCCCTTCCAGCACCTGCCACAGGCCGTTGCCGCGCGAAACGAGCGTGCCAGCGTGACCACCTGCCGGACATGCGCCGACCGTGAGGTCCGCGCCCGGGCACGACGACCACGTGCCTTTGCTGCCGATCACGAACGTGCCGATGTCGGTGTCGCACAGCGCGCTCAGGCAACCGCGGTGCATGTAGTTGTAGTTGGCGGCCAGCGCGCCGAGCGTGCCGACCGGGCTGCTGATGCCGACGATCGGCACGGTCACCACGCCGGCGCCGAAGTTCTCGCGCACGGCACCGAGCAGCAGGCCGTTGGGCAGGATCACCAGGCGCGCATTGGGAATGCCCGACGGCGAGTACGAGCCGTCGCCGTTGCGCACCAGCGTGCCGGAGCCCGTCTTGCCAGTGAGGCCGAACTGGCTCTCGGTGATCGTGTAGCTGTAGGTCAGCGCCGCAGGGTCGACGGTGTAGGACACCAACTCTCCGGCCATCGCCACCGACGTGTATTGCACCGGTGCGCTCGGCGAGTCGCCGCCCCCGCACGACGCCAGCACGGCGCCCAGGGCCAGCAGCAGCCCGCTGATGCGAAACCGAAGCGATGTGAACAGCGTGCGCATGGGAACCTCCTCCGTGGCATTGCAGCCTAGCAGCGCGAGGGCTCGCGCAGTGCCCGGTCAACGCACGCGATCGGCGCTCGCCGACAGAGTTTTGCCTGCGCCCACATCGCTGCGCGATATGAGCTGCCGCACAGCGTCACGTGACGTGACGCTGATCACGCACCCACCGTACGTCGCGTGTCGTCTGATACAGGTGCTCACGCTCCAGCCACACGACTCAATGCGCATCGCGCGCGGCGTCGAGCTTCTCGCACAGTTCTCGCGCACCGAGCACCACGCGGTCGGACTGGCGGTGCAGCAGGTCGGGGTCCACCTGCAGCAGGTGGCCTTGTCGCACGGCGCGCAACGCGCCCAGGCGGCGCCACCGGTCGAGCGGGGCGGGGCCGTACGAGTCGCTCCAGCCGGCGACGATGGCATCGGGGTCGGCGCGCAGCACGGCCTCTGCGGTCACCGTGGGCGTCAGCAGTTTCTGGCCGGCGAACACGTTGTCGGCGCCGCACAGCCCGAGCACCTGGCTGATCAGGTGCTCGCCGTTGACCGTGATCAGCGGCTGGTCCCAGATCTGGTAGAAGACCGTGAGCCGGCGGCGGCCGGCGTAGCGCGCGCGCAGGTCGGACACTGCGGCGTCGAACGCCCGTGCACGCTGCTCGGCCTGCGCCGCCGAGCCGGTGAGCGCGCCCAGGTCGCGCATCGTGCGCGCGATGTCGGCCAGCGTACGCGCCTCGCTGGCATAGGTGGGCAGCCGGAGCGACGCCAGTCGCTGCAGCTGCTGCGGCGAATTGCCGTGCCGCCAGACGAGCACCAGGTCGGGCTGCAGCGCGACGATGCGCTCGAGGTCGAGCAGCGAGCTGTCGCCGACGCGCGGCACGCGCCGGGCGGCCGCCGGGAAGTCGGCGTACTCGACCGTGCCCACCACGCGGTCGCCGGCGCCGATGGCGAACATCAGCTCGGTCAGGTGCGGCGCGAGGCTGACCACGCGCCGTGCCGGCGCCGCGAGCTGCACCGGCCGGCCGTCGACGTCGAGCACGCGCACCTGCGCCGCGGCGCTGCCGAGCGCCAGCGCGGCGGCGCACGCCGCTGCGGCGCGCATCAGTCGACGACGTAGGTCCATCGCGCCCCGGTGCGCAGGCGGCGCAGCGGGTGCCGGAAGACGGCGCTCAGCGTGTCGTCGGTCATCACGTCGTCGACGCGGCCGGCGATCGGCGCGTGGCCGCCGAGCAGCAACGCGTGGCTGGCGAAGCGCGCCGCCAGGTTGAGGTCGTGCAGCGCGACCACGGCGGAACGCTCGCCGCCGTGCACCAGTGCGTGCAGGTACTCGAGCACGCCCACCTGGTGGTGCAGGTCGAGGTGCGCGGTCGGCTCGTCGAGCAGCATCAGCGGCACCTGCTGCGCCAGCAGCGCCGCGATCGCGACGCGTTGGCGCTCGCCGCCGGACAGCGTGGTCACGTCGCGCGCCGCCAGCGCCGCCGCGTCGACCGCGGCCAGCGCCTCGTGCGCGATGCGCCGGTCGTCGGCGTCGTCGTCGAACGACCAGCGGTCGTGGTGCGGATGGCGTCCGAGCAACACGACCTCGAGCGCGCGCGCCGAAAAGCTGTCGTGCACGCTCTGCGTCAACAGGCCGCGCCAGCGCGCGAGCTGCTCCGGCGCCGTGCGTGCGAGGTCATGGCCACGCAGGTGCACCGTGCCGGCGTCGGGCGCGCGCACGCCGGCGAGCGTGTGCAGCAACGTGGTCTTGCCGCTGCCGTTGGGGCCGAGCACGCACCACAGCTCGCCCGCGCGCACCTGCAGCGACAGGTCGTGCGCCAGCACGCGGCGGCCGGCGCGCAGCGTCAGCGCGGTGGCTTCGAGCAGTGCATCGGTCATCGCGTGCGTCCGAGCAGCAGCGCCAGGAAGGTCGGCACGCCCAGCAGCGCGGTGAGCAGGCCCACCGGCAACTGCGGCGGCGCGACGAGCGTGCGCGCCGCGGTGTCGGCCAGCAGCAGCAGCGTGCCGCCGGCGAGCGCGCAGGCGGGCAGCAGCACACG
>DATIFD010000140.1:0-3739 GCA_035455385.1 Burkholderiaceae bacterium | reverse complement strand
GTGGCTGCCGTGCGACGTGATCGCGACCGCCACCGGCTGCGGCGCCGGGGCGACACCGTCCTTCGCCCGGACGTGGGCGAACCCGGGCGTTTCGATCCGCTTGCCGAAGAACACGCTGCCGACGGTGATCAGCAGGTACATGGCGCCGCCGACGATCGCCGCGAGCCCGAAGGTGCCCATCAGGCCCATCATCAGCCACGCGGTCCCGGGAAACTCGTAACCGAGCGCGTTGCCGGCGAAGCTGATGTCCCAGTGCCGGCGCGGCACGCCGAGCGTCCCGGCACCCATCATGAACAGCGCGAAGCCGGACATGCCCAGCCCGAACACGTAGGGCTGCCACTTCGCCATTCCCGGGAACATCAACTGGCGGCGGAACAGCGTGGGGATCAGGAAGTAGGTGAGGCCCATGAACGCCAGCGTAGTGCCGATCACGACGGTGGCGTGGAAGTGACCGGGCACGTAGACGGTGTTGTGGATGATCAGGTTCAGCTGCTCGGTGCCCATCATCACGCCCGAGATGCCGCCGAGGAAGCCGAAGCCGATCAGCGAGATGAACATCGCCGAGAACGACGGGTTGCCCCACGGCGCCTTGCGCAGCCACTCGAACAGGCCGTTGTTGAAGCCCTTCTCGCGCTGAGCGACTTCGATCGCGCCGGGGACCGTCAGGCCGTGGACCATCGACGCCAGCACGGCGAGGTACATCGCATAGCTGGTGTTGAAGATCTTCCAGTTCGAGGTCAGGCCGGGATCGGCGAGCAGGTGGTGCGCCGAGGCGAGCTGCAGGAAGCAGATGTAGAGCAGGAACGCGGTGCGCGACACCTTCTCCGACATCGGCTTGGCGCCGAACACGATCGCGGCGATCGCGTACCACACCGACACGTGCGCGGCGACGTTGATCTGCTGCGAGCTGTGGCCGAACGCCCACCAGACGGTCCGGTACATCAGCGAGTCGATGTGGTCGACCAGTCCGACCGACCAGAGGAAGGTCGGAATCAGGATGATCGCGCCGGACGCGATGGTGAACACCGCGATGATCGCGGCGGTCACCGCGCCGAACGTGACCAGCGGGACCGAGCCGTTGTACGTCTTCTCGCTGCGCGCCACGACCAGCGTGCCGAAGAACACGAAGCAGGCGATCAGCGCGCCGACGGCGAACAGGATCAGCCCCAGGTAGAACGTCGGGTGCGCGCCCATCGGCGCGTACGACGTGAACATCACGCTGGAGTCGCCGCGGGTCACCGAGTAGTTGTTGACGATCGCGCCCGCGACCATCAGCACGAACGCGAGCCACGCCATGCCCGGTGCGGCGAGCCGGCAGCGCAGCAGCGTCGACGCGCAGAAGTACAGGACGGCGATCTCGAAAAAGATGATCCAGAACACGAGCATGTTGAGCCCGTGCGCTGTCAGCACGAGGTAGAACCAGTCCGGCGACAGCAGGTGTATCGCCTGCCAGCGGGTCGCGGTGACCAGCAGCGCGAGGACGCCGCCGATCAGCAGCGAGACGACGCCGGCGACGGCGTTCCAGCGGATCAGTTTCTCGGCGGGCTCGTGATACAGCAGTCCGGTGGACGGACAGGTGCGGAACATCCGGTTGACAGCCATCGCGGCCTCCCGTTATTTCGACTTGACCACGTAGAGCCGGCTCGCCATCGTGTGATGGTTGATGCCGCAGTACTCGTTGCAGATGATCGAGTACGTACCCGCCTTCGTCGGCGTCAGCGTCACGACGTGCTCGTAGTTCGGGTGCACCTCGATATTGATGTTCTCCGGCTGCAGCGAAAAGCCGTGCAGCCAGTCCATCGACGCCAGATGGAGGCGGTAGGTCTTTCCCTCCTCGAGCTCCAGCATCGGATACCACTGCCAGAGCCGGGCCGTAAGGTAGACATCGCTGCCCGCCGGCGGGTGCACCACGGGAATCTTGAGGTCGGTCTCCTCGCGCACCTTGTACTTGTCGACCATCGCCGTCGTCTTCGCGGTGAACGCTTCGGGTGTCGTCCGGTACGCCTCGTTGGAGAGGTTCTGCTTACCGTAGATGTGCCAGTACGGCATCATGAAGAACATGATCAGGCACCAGACGAAAGCGATCGCGATCCAGGTGCCTTCGACGCGGTCCAGCGGCTGCTTCCACCAGACGCGGGCGGACGGGGAAGAAATGGCGCTCATGGCGATGACGCTCCCTGAAGTGGACTCGGCTTACTTCGCGATGGGGATACCGACGATCTCCATCACGCCCCAGACGATGTAGAGCACCGTCGGCATCGCGATCCCGATGAACAGCAGCAGGAACGGGTTGTCGAGCAGCTGCTGCATCACGGGCACGGGCTCGTCGGGAATCTCGTCGACGGGGAGCGGGGTGCTGTTCGGGGTGGCCATGGCGCGTCCTCCGGTGGTTATTGGTGTTCGCCGCCATCGGAAGGTGGCGCGGTGGGGCGCGTCGCCCCGTGATGTGCGGCGGATCGGCGGACTGTACGGCGCGCGGCGCGCGTCTTCACTTGATGCGCATCAAGAATTCCCGGTGCCTCGGGAACTCGATGCGATTACCTTGATCGCCGCAGGAGTCGGTGGTGTCCGCTATGGCAAAATGCGCACCATGAACGACGGCGCGATTTCCGCAGTGCCGCATGCGGCGGCCACGGTCCTCGAACCGCGGCGCGAGGCCACGCCGAGGCGGCGTGTCGCCGTCTGGCTCTTCGCCTGCTGCGCGCTGGTGTTCGCGATGGTCGTCGTCGGCGGGGTCACCCGGCTCACGCATTCGGGTCTGTCGATCGTCGAGTGGCAGCCGATCGTCGGCACGCTGCCGCCGCTCTCCGACGCGCAGTGGGCGGAGACGTTCGCGAAGTACCAGCTCACTCCCGAGTACCGGCAGGTCAACCATCAAATGACGCTCGCCGAGTTCAAGGGCATCTTCTGGTGGGAGTACTTTCATCGGCTGCTCGGGCGCCTGATCGGCGTCGTCTTCCTCGTTCCGCTGGTCTGGTTCGCGTTGCGGCGCGAGATTCCCGCGGGTTACGTGCCGAAACTCGCGGCGATCTTCGTGCTCGGCGGCCTGCAGGGCGCGATGGGCTGGTACATGGTGCAGAGCGGCTTGGTCGACGACCCGCGCGTGTCGCAGTTCCGGCTGACCGCGCACCTGGGCATCGCGTTCCTCATCTTCGCGGCGATGTTCTGGGCGGGGCTGACGATTCTCTATCCGCAGCGCGCGCCCCCGGTTACCGCCGCGCAGCGCCTCGCGCGCCGCCTCGCGCTGACGCTGCCCGTCGTCGTCTTCGCAATGGTGCTGACCGGCGGCTTCGTCGCCGGCATCCGCGCCGGCTTCGCCTACAACACGTTTCCGCTGATGCACGGCCGGTGGGTGCCGCCCGAGATCCTGATGCTCGACCCATGGTGGAAGAACTTCTTCTGGAACATGGCGACCGTGCAGTTCGACCACCGGCTGCTCGCGTGGGTGCTGGCCGCGTTCGTGCCGCTGCTCTGGTGGAAGCTCGAGTCCACGCCGGAACTTCCCGTGCGCGCGCGCAGCGGCGGGCGTCTGCTGCTGGCGCTCCTGGCGCTGCAGATCGCGCTGGGCATCGCGACGCTGCTGCTGGTCGTTCCGGTGTCGCTGGCGGCCGCGCATCAGGCGGGCGCCGTGCTGGTGTTCGCCGCCGCGCTCAACGTCGCGCACGCGCTGCGGTAGGCCGCTGCCGCGGCCGACGTGCGCGCCTACGCGGGACGGGCGTAGTCCTCGTACCGCAGCGCC
>DATIFD010000139.1:0-9022 GCA_035455385.1 Burkholderiaceae bacterium | reverse complement strand
AACGCACAGCACGCTGTGCGCGCCGGTGTCGATCAGCGAACTGACGCGGCCGAGCGGCTCGCCCTGGCGGTTGACGACCGTGGCGCCGATCAGGTCGACCCAGTAGTACTCGTCGTCGCCGACGCGGGGGAAGCTGCTGCGCGCCACGTAGACGCGAGCCCCGCGCAACGCCCGCGCAGCGTCACGATCGGGCAGCTCGCGTGCTGCGGCCACGACCGCGTCGCCGTGCACCTTGGCCTGCGTGACATGCAGCACCGCCGGCACGTGAGACGCCGGCGCGGCGTGCTCGGCCGGTTGCAGGTACCAACGGCGCGCCGACAGCAACGCCTGCGGGTCGGCTGCGAACGGCTGCAGCTTGATCCAACCCTTGACGCCCCAGGCGTCGACGATGCGCGCGACCTCCACCGCATCGGACGGCCAGCTGATCTCCTCGTCCGTTTGCTGCACGCCCATTGCCGGCGAGGCGGCAAACGCCCTCAGGGTGGCACGGCGTGGGCAGCGCGGCTCAGGCCGCGGCCGGCGCGGTCTGCTTCTGGGCCTCGCCGACCAGGCGCTTGACCGTCGGCGACAGCTGGGCGCCGACGCCCGACCAGTAGCTGACGCGGTCGAGCGCCAACCGCAGCGGCTGCTCGGCGCCGGAGGCCATCGGGTTATAGAACCCCAGCCGCTCGATGAAGCGACCGTCGCGGCGGTTGCGCGAGTCGGCCACCACGATGTTGTAGAACGGGCGCTTGTTGGCGCCGCCGCGGGCCAGTCGAATGACGACCATGGTCTGTGATCCCGGTGATTCGTGGACCGTCGGCGTGGTTGGCGGGCCGCTACCGAAAGTCGGGTTGATACGTCGAGCCTGGCGCAACAGTTCGGGCGCGCCCCACCCGGGGCGGCCGGCGCCAAAAACCGGGCATTATAGGGCGCGGCCATCGGGGCCGCCCATGCCAGCCATGCCAACCGCCCCCACCTTGCTCATCCGGCCCACCGTGGACGCCGATCTGGCCGCCATCACCGGGATCTATGCGCACGCGGTCCGCACCGGCACTGCCAGCTTCGAGCTCGAGCCGCCCGACGACGACGAGATGGCCCGCCGGCGCCAGGCCGTGTTGCACGCCGGGCTGCCCTGGCTGACCGCCGAGCACGGCGGCACGGTGCTCGGCTACGCCTATGCCGGGCCGTTCCGGCCGCGGCCGGCCTACCGCTTCTGCGTCGAGAACTCGGTCTACGTCGACACCCGCGCGCGCGGCCAGGGAATCGGCGGCTGGCTGCTCGCGGAGTTGATGGCCCGCTGCGAAACCTGGGGGGCACGCCAGATGGTGGCCGTGATCGGCGACTCGGCCAACCAAGCATCGATCGACCTGCATGTGCGGCTGGGCTTCCGTCACGCCGGACGTCTGGAGCACGTCGGCTGGAAGTTCGGCCGCTGGCTCGACGTGGTGTTCATGCAGCGGCCGCTCGGCGCCGGCGCGACGCTGCCGGCGACCGACTGATCGCCGACCATGCATTACCGCTCCAAGACGGTGGCCACCTGGCTCGCGGTGCTCGTCGGCGCGCTCGGCGCACAGCGGTTCTATCTGCACGGTCGGCGCGACCGCATGGGCTGGCTCTTCCCGCTGCCGACGCTGCTCGGCTTGTGGGGCGCGTGGCGCATGTACACGCTGGGTCAGGACGACCGCGTCGCGTGGGTGCTGGTGCCGCTGCTGGGCGTGATGCTGACCATCGCCATGATCAGCGCGATCGTCGCGGCCCTGACGCCCGATGCCAAGTGGGATGCGCGCCACAACCCGCAGCAGCCACCGCGCGAGACCCGCTGGGGACCGGTGTTGGGCGCCATCGTCGCGTTGATGATCGCCGGCATCGCGTTGATGGGCACCATCGCCTTCACCGGCCAGCGCTACTTCGAGTGGCAGATGGACAAGCAGAGCGCGCGCGACCGGCCGCTCACAGCAGGCTGAGGCTCGCCCAGTAGGCCACGGCGGCGACGAACGCCGACGCGGGAATCGTGAAGATCCAGGCCCAGACGATGTTGCCGGCCACGCCCCAGCGCACCGCCGACGGATGGCGCACCGAGCCGACGCCGACGATCGCGCCGGTAATCGTGTGCGTCGTCGACACCGGAATGCCCAGCCCCGAAGCAATGAACAGCGTCAGCGCGCCGCCGGTCTCGGCACAGAAGCCGCCGACCGGCTTGAGCTTGGTGATGCGCTGGCCCATCGTCTTGACGATGCGCCAGCCGCCGAGCAGCGTGCCCAGGCCGATCGCGAGGTAGCAGCTCCAGATCACCCAGCCCGGCGGAAAGTCGGCGTCGACCGGCACGCTGCCGGCGGCCAGCAGCAGCATCCAGATGATGCCGATCGTCTTCTGCGCGTCGTTGCCGCCGTGCCCCAGCGAGTACAGCCCGGCCGAGATCAGCTGCAGCCGGCGAAACCAGTTGTCCACCCGCAGCGGCGAGCTGCGCCGGCAGATCCACGACACCAGCACCATCATCAGCGACGCGAACACGAAGCCGAGCAACGGCGACACGAAGATGAACGCCACGGTCTTGAAGATGCCGCCGCCGATGAGCTGGTCGGCGCCGGCCTTGGCCAGCACCGCGCCGACGATGCCGCCGATCAACGCGTGCGACGAACTCGACGGAATGCCGTACCACCAGGTCAGCATGTTCCACACGATGGCGCCCACCAGCGCGCCGAACACCACGTAGTGGTCGACGACGCCCGGCTCGACGATGCCCTTGCCGACGGTGGCCGCCACCTTGAGGTGAAACACGAAGATCGCGATGAAGTTGAACATCGCGGCGAACGCCACCGCATGGTGCGGCTTGAGCACGCCGGTGGAGACGACCGTGGCGATCGAGTTCGCCGCGTCGTGGAAGCCGTTCATGAAATCGAACGCCAGCGCCAGCGCCACCAGCAGCGCGACCACCCAGTAGCTGATCTCGACGGCGTGCATGCCCGAGTCTGGAGCGCGCGGTCAGTCGGCGCCGGGCCGCCCCAAGCCGAGGGCGCCCCCTCGGGGGGCAGCGACAACCGCGTGCGGTTGCGGCGCAGGCTCACATCGCGTAGCGATGTGAAGGCGCAGAGCGCCGGCCGTGGCCAACGCAGTGAGCGCGGGGGCCTTCAAGAATTCTCGAGGACGACGCCCTCGATCAGGTTGGCCACGTCCTCGCAGCGGTCGGTGATCGACTCCAGGTGCTCGTACACCGCCTTCAGCTTGATCAGCTCGCGCGTCTCGACCTTGTCGTCGCGGAACAGCCGCGAGATCGCCGATCGCATCACGCGGTCGGCGTCGGACTCCAGGCGGTCGATCTCCTCGCAGGTCTTCAGCGCGGCGTCGGCCACGGCTGCGTCGCTGATCCTGGGCAGCAGGCTCACCGCGTGCTGCACGCGTTCGCAGCAGCGCACCGAGAGGTCGCCCAGGCGGATCACGTCGTCGTTCATCTGCTTCACGTCGTACAGCGACAGCGTTTCGGCGCTGTCCTGCAGCAGGTCGAGCACGTCGTCGAGCGCGTTGATCAGGCCATGGATCTGCTCGCGGTCGATCGGCGTGATGAAGGTCTTGTGCAGCGCCCGGTTGACCTCGGCGGTGATCTTGTCGGCGGCGCGCTCGGCGGCATCGACGTCGGCGGCGTACTTCTCGCGCAGCGCGGTGTCCGCATAGTTGCGGATCAGCTCCATGAACGAGCGCGCGCCACTGGCGATCAGCCGGCCATGCTCGTCGAACAGCTCGAAGAAGTTGCCTTCGCGCGGCAACAGCTTGCCGAACAGCATCGTCTGAGTCCTTCGTTGGCGTGTCGCATGCGCCGGCCAACGTGCACCGCTCGCGGCCCCTCGCTAGCCGGGGATTGTAGGCGGCGACAACAGCGACTCGCGAGGACCTTCGAAACGCGAGATGCGCTCGATCAAGTACTGCAGGTCCGACGGCTTGCGCAGCGGATCGAAGCGGTCGATGTCGACCACCAGCAGCGGCAGGTCGGTGCGGGTGTCGAAATACTGCCCGTAGGCATCGGCCACCGCGCGCAGGTACTCCGACTCGATGCGGCGCTCGGTTGCCCGGCCCCGGCGGCGGATACGGTCGCGCAGCACGACCATCGGGCCGTCGAGCCAGATCACCAGGTCGGGCGTCGGCAGCCTGGGCGCCACCTGGTCGTGAATCATCGAATACAGCCGGTACTCCGCATCCGACAGGGTCAGGCGCGCGAACAGCCGGTCCTTGTCGAGCATGAAGTCGCTCACCACCAGTGGCGCGAACATGCCGGGCTGCGCCAGCGAGCGCGTCAGCTCGACGCGCTGGAACAGGAAGAACAGCTGCGTCTGGAACGCATAGCGCGGCCCGTCGACGTAGAAGTCCTTCAGGAACGGATTCTCGTGCGGCCGCTCCAGCACCAGCTCGGCCCCCAGCGGCGGCGCCAGCAGCGACGCCAGCGTGCTCTTGCCGGCGCCGATCGGGCCCTCGATCGCGATGTGGCGCAGCCGCTTCATGCCCGGAAGATGAAGTACACGGCGCCCACCAGGCACAGCGCGGCCCACAGGTAGTCGAGTTTCAGGGGCTGCTGCATGTACACCACCGCGAACGGCACGAACACCGCCAGCGTGATGACCTCCTGCATGATCTTCAGCTGCGCGAGACTGACGCCGGCCGCGAACCCGATGCGGTTGGCCGGCACCTGCAGCAGGTATTCGAACAGTGCGATGCCCCAGCTGATCAGCGCCGCGACGATCCAGACGCGGTCGTTGAGGTGCTTCAGGTGGCCGTACCAGGCAAACGTCATGAACAGGTTCGACCCCACCAGCAGGGCCGCGGTGAGAAACACCGGCGACCACGCGCCGTTCATCGCGCGAGTTCCTCATCGGTCATGCGAACCACCTTCTGGTCGGCAACGCCCGGCAGCCAGGTCGACAAGGGGCCAAGCCCTTCGAGCCGCAGATGCGGCGCAATCTCGAGCAGCGGCACGAGCGCGAACGCGCGCCGGTGCAGCCGCGGGTGCGGCAAGGTCAGCGCCGGGTCGTCGCTGCGCGCGTCGTCGTAGGCCAGCAGGTCGAGATCGAGCGTGCGTGGTGCCTTCGGCGTCGAGCGCACGCGGCCGTGCCGCGACTCGATGCGCTGCAGGTGGCCGAGCAGTTTCGCGGGTGCCAGCGTGGTGTCGAGCGCCACCACCGCATTCACGTAGTCGGGACCGGGCGCGTCCACCGGTGCCGAGGCATAGAGACCCGAACAGATGACCACCCGCGTCGACGGCAGCTCCCGCAGCGCCGCAATGCCGCGCAGCACCTGTGCCCGCGCATCGCCCAAATTGGCACCGACGCCGACGAAGGCGCGCACCGGCGCTGCACCGCTCACGACGACGAGGCCGCCGGCTCCGACGCCGCGCCCCCTTCGCTGCGGGCACCGCTGGAACGGCGACGACGGCGGCGACGCTTGGCCGGCGCGGCCGTCGCCTCGGGCTGCTGCCGCCGGCTGCGATCGGCCTCGCGCGCAACCTGCAGCAGTGCCTCGCGCTCGTCGGGGTCGCCCAGCGAGAAGTCCTCCCACCAGTCGGCCAGTTCGCCGTCGGCTTCCTGTGCGTCGGCGCGCAGGCGCAGAAAATCGTAGCCAGCGCGGAAGCGCGGCTGTGCGACCAGCGCGCTGGCCGTGTTGGCCTGGCGGCGCTCGAAGCGCGGCTGCATCATCCAGATCTCGCGCATGTCGGCGGCCAGCCGGCCACGACCCGAGACATCGCCGATGCGCGCCTCGAACACTGCGTCGACCGCCTGCTGCAGCGCCGGCATCGGGTGCTCGCCGCGCTGGCGCAACTGCTGCCAGCGCGACTGCACGTCGTGCCACAGCAGGCACGCCAGCAGGAAGCTCGGCGCCACGGCGCGCCCCTCGGCGACGCGACGGTCGGTATCGGCCAGCGCGAGTTCGACGAAACGCATCCGCTGCGGTGAGCTGTGCTGCCCGTCGAACACGGCATCGAGCACCGGGAACACGCCGCGGTGCAGACCGTGCGCCTTGAGCGCCTCGATGCTGGCCAGCGCGTGGCCGGTCTGCAGCAGCTTGATCATCTCGTCAAACAGCCTCGAGGCCGGCACGTTGGCCAGCAGCGGCACTGCCTCGGCCATCGCGGCCGCGGTCTTCTTCTCGATCGTGAAGCCGAGCTTGGCCGCGAAGCGCACCACGCGCACCAGGCGCACCGGGTCTTCGCGGTAGCGCGTGGCCGGGTCGCCGATCATGCGCAGCAGGCGGCGCTTGGCATCGGCGATGCCGTGGTGGAAGTCGACCACGATGCGCGTCTCGGGGTCGTAGTACATCGCGTTGACGGTGAAATCGCGGCGTGCGGCGTCTTCGATCTGCGGGCCCCAGACGTTGTCGCGCAGCACGCGGCCGCTGGCGTCGACCACATGGGTCTTGCCCGCCAGCTCGGCCTTGGACGTGCGCTCGTTGCCGGCCACGGTGTCGGCCTCGCTGGCGTCGCGATACGCGCGGAAGGTCGAGACCTCGATCACCTCGTGCTCGCGGCCGCGGCCGAACACCACGTGCACCAGCCGAAAGCGCCGCCCGATCACGAACGCGCGCCGGAACAGCGACTTCACCTGCTCCGGGGTGGCGTTGGTGGCGACGTCGAAGTCCTTGGGTCGACGGCCCACCAGCAGATCGCGCACCGCGCCGCCGACGATGTACGCTTCGTGGCCCGCCTGCTTGAGCGTGCTGACGACACGGATCGCGTGTTCGTCGACCAGCGAATGGTCGATGCCGTGTTCGCTGGCCGGCACGTCGACCCGCCGGCCCAGCGGGATGCGCGCGGGCTTGCCGAGCAGCTTGTCGATGAGGCTCTTGATCATTCGAAGAGATTGAGGATACGCCAGCCGCGCTCGCGTGCGATCGCGGCCAGCGCCGGGCTCGGGTTGGTGGCCACCGGGTCGCTCACCGCCTCGAGCAACGGCAGATCGTTGGTCGAATCGCTGTAGCAAATGCTGACGGCGAAGTCCGGCAGCCGTCGGCCCTGCCCGACGAGCCACTGCTCGACTCGTCGCAGCTTGCCTTCGCGCAGCGACGGCGTGCCGCGGATGCGCCCGGTCACGCGTCCGCCGGCGCGCTCGAGTTCGGTGGCGATCAGCGTCTCGACGCCGAACGCGTCGGCGATCGGCCGCGTGATGAACTCGTTGGTCGACGTGGCGATCGCGACCAGGTCACCGGCGTCCAGGTGCGAGCGCACCAGTGCGCGTGCGCGCTCATCGATCGCCGGCGCCATCTGCTCGCGCATGAAGCGCGCCAGCGCATCGGCCTGCGCGGCAGCGGGCCGATCGCGCCACGGCCGCGTCGCGAAGTCGACGTAGGCATCGATGTCGAGGCAGCCGGCCTGGTACTGGTGGTAGAAGCGATCGTTCTCGGCGGCGAACTCGGCGGCGTCGGCCCAGCCGAGCGCGACCAGGAACTCGCCGAACGCATGGTCGGAGTCCTTGGCGATCAGCGTGCCGTCCAGGTCGAACAGCGCGAGCTTCATGAGGCCCTCCTGGCGCGCCTGGCCGTCATGCGCCGGTCGACTCCTGCTCGAGCAGCATCTTCTTCAGCAGCGGCACGGTGACGCCGCGGCCCTCGGCCAGCGCGAAGCCGTCGAGGCGATCCAGCAGCGCCATCAGGTGCGAGAGGTCGCGCGCGAAGCGCGTCAGAAGGTAGTCCATCACCTCGTCGGACAGAAAGATGCCGCGGCGATCGGATTCGCGGCGCAGCACCGCGCGCGCCTGCTCCTCGGGCAGGCAGCGCAACGCGAACACCGGGCCCCAGCCCAGCCGCGTGCGCAGGTCTTCGCGCAGGTTCAGGTCTACCGGTGGCACACGGGCCGCTGCCACCCACGGCACGCCGTGCGACTGCGCGTCCACCAGCAGCGCAAAGGCGCCGTGCTGCTGCGCTTCGTCGTAGGCGTCGCAGGCATCGAGCAGCAGCAGCGCACAGCCGGGCTCGATCGACCACGGCTGGCGCGTCGACGCGTCGAACCAGCCGATGCGCTCGCCGCGCTGCTGGCGCTGGTGCGCCAGCGCATGCAGCAGGTGCGTCTTGCCGCTGCCGGCGGGGCCCCACAGGAACACCGGCGTCGCGCCGTCCAGCTGCTGCAGGTGCTGCAACACCGGGGCATTGGAACCGGCCATGAAGGTGTCGAAGCGGGCCGTTGCCGGCGCCACGATCGGCAGGGGCAGCTGCTTCATCCGCGCGAAAGGCTCAATGCAGGCGCGGCATGCGGCGCAGTTCGTCGAGGCGCTCGGACATCGCCAGCGCATCGTCGGCATCGGGCCGGTTGGCCAGATAGGCCTCGAGGTCGGCGATCGCGGCATCGACGCGGCCGAGCTCGATCGACGCCAGCGCGCGGTCGCGGCGCTCGTCCCAGTTCTGCGGCAACAGGATCACCAGCCGCTCCTGCACGGCGAGCCAGCGTTCGCCGTCGCGGCCGCTGCGGTGGATCTCCTTCAGGTTGCGCAGCATGCGGGCGAGCACGTCGCGCGGCTGCGCGGCCTGCAGAAACAGCCCCAGCGGCGCCTCGAACTCGCCCACCAGCCCCTGGCGGCGGCGGTACGGCGCCAGGCGTTCGTCGAGTTCCTCGCGCGACAGCGAGCGCCCGTTGAAAGGGTCGAGTACCACTTCGCCCTGCGGCATGCGCAGCTTGATCAGGAAGTGCCCCGGGAACGACACGCCGCGCGCCGTGAGGCCGAGCTGGCTGGCCAGCTCGATGTACAGCAGCGCCAGCGTCAGCGGGATGCCGCGGCGCTGTGCCAGCACGTCGTTGATGAAGCTGTTGCGGCGGTCGTAGTAGTCGTTGACATTGCCCGCGAAGCCCAGCTCGCGGTAGAAGTAACGGTTCAGCAGGCGAAGCCGCTGCACCGGCGCGGCATCGGCCGGCACCCGCGCCTTCAGCCTGGCGGCCAGCGCGTCGACCTCCGACAGCACCGCCTGCACGTCGAGATCGGGGTACTCGTCCTGCGCGATCGAGATCGCCGCCTCGAGCAACGCGAGGCCGGAGTCTTCGGCCACGAGGGCGGCGAAGTACTGCAGCGGGGTC
>DATIFD010000138.1:0-3899 GCA_035455385.1 Burkholderiaceae bacterium | reverse complement strand
CGCAGCACCAGTGAGGTCTTCGTCGGCCAACACCTCGGTGCATCAGGCAAAGCCGTGGTCGGGTGTGCGACGGCAGCGACATTGCGCGGCGCTGAGGAACGCAGGGTTCGTGGCCGCGCGCGCGCAGCGCGCGCTTCGTACTCTGACTCGCGGCGATTGTTCGAGCGCAGCGAACGCAGTGAGCGCAGCGAGTTTCGCCGCGGGCCAAGAGGCCGAGTACCGGAAGGGATCCGGAGCGAAGCGGAGGACGCCGTGCACGAGCGCCGGCGCATACCCGGCCGCGGCTTTGCCTCGCTCGGTCTGTGCGAGTTGACCGGCAGCCACCTGCACACAGCGGAGCCACTGCCATGACCCGCTGGACGATGGTCGCGGACCTGCGGCGCTGCGTCGGCTGCCAGACCTGCACCGCTGCGTGCAAGCACGCCAACGCGACGCCGCCAGGCGTGCAGTGGCGGCGCGTGATCGACATGGAGTTCGGCGAGTACCCCGACGTGCAGCGCGCGTTCGTGCCGGTGGGCTGCCAGCACTGCGACGACCCGCCGTGCCTGGACGTGTGCCCGACCACTGCCACCCGCAAGCGCGCCGACGGCATCGTCACGATCGACTATGACCTGTGCATCGGCTGCGCCTACTGCGCGGTGGCGTGCCCGTACCAGGCGCGCTACAAGACCGAGCGCGCCAGCTTCGCGTACGGGCTGCCGAGCGAGCACGAGACCAAGCGCCGCGACGACACAAGGCTGGCAGTGGCCACCAAGTGCACGTTCTGCGTTGACCGCATCGACGCCGGGCTCGACAAGGGCCTGACGCCGGGCGTCGACCCCGAGGCCACGCCGGCTTGCGTCAACGCCTGCATCGCGCAGGCGCTGGCGTTCGGCGACGCCGACGACCCGGCGAGCAACGTGTCGCAGCTGATCGCGAACAACCAGCATTTCCGCATGCACGAGGAGCTCGGCACCGGACCGGGCTTCGTCTACCTGTGGGACCACGCCGACGCGATGGCGCAGGAGGTCGCATGAAGCGGGCCAACGTCACTTTCGGGCCCGCGCCGTGGCTGCAGCGCAGTTGGGACGGCCGCGCGGCGGGCAACTTCATCGGCGGCGGCATGGGCAGCGGCCTGATCGCGTTCACGGCAGCCTCGGCGATCGGTGGTGCGCCGACGCTGTTGCACCGCGCGCTGCTGCTCGCGGGCATCGTGCTGGTGGCCCTCGGGCTGCTGAGCGTGTGGCTGGAGATCGGACGGCCGTGGCGCGCGCTGCACGTGTACTTCCATCCCCGTCGGTCGTGGATGACGCGCGAAGCGTTCGTTGCACCACCGCTGATGGCCGCTGCGGCTGCCGCTGCGCTCGGCGCGAGGGTGGCGCTGCCGCTGGCCGCACTGCTGGCGCTCGGCTATCTCTACTGCCAGGGCCGCATCCTGCAGGCGGCCAAGGGCATTCCGGCCTGGCGCGAGCCGATCGTGGTGCCGCTCATCGTCGCCAGCGGCCTGGCCGAAGGCGCCGGCATCTTCTGGCTGGCCACGGCGCCATCGCACGAAGCCGGCGGCGTGCCGTGGCTGGCGTTCGGCGCGCTGCTCGTGCTGCGCGTGGCGGGCCTCGGCATCTGGCAGCGCAGGCTGGCGGCGCGCCTGCGTGGGCAGGCGCTCGCCGCCGCCGCCGCAGCCGGACGTGCGTGCCAGATCGGCACCGTGCTCGCGCTCGTGCTGCTCATAGGCGCCTGGGTCGCACCGGGGCCTGCCGGCTGGGTGGTCGCGCTGCAGGCGCTGGCCGGCGCGCTGGCCGCGGGCGCTGGCGTGGCCTTCAAGTGGACGCTGGTGACGCGCGCCGCCTACAACCAGGGGTTCGCGATCGCGCACCTGCCGGTGCGCGGCGTGCCCCGCAGCTAGGAGCGATGGCATGGGCACGATCACCGAGCCAAGGCGCTTCGCGAAGCACGGCGCAGACTGCCTGCATCCGCTGCTCGAGACGATGTCGCGCGACCAGCTGGCCCAGGTGCAGCTCGATCGTGTGCGCAAGGTGCTGCGCAACGCCTGGGATCACGTGCCGTGGCAGCGCGATCGCATCGAGGCTGCCGGCCTGCACCCTCGCAGCCTGGAGAGCCTCGACGAGCTGCGGCAACTGCCGTTCATGGTCAAGGAGGACCTGCGCGCGCACTACCCGTTCGGCCTCTTCGCGCGCCCCAGGGCGCAACTGGCGCGCGTGCACGCCTCTTCGGGCACCACCGGCAAGCCCACCGTCGTCGGCTACACCGAGGGCGACCTCGGCCGCTGGGCCGACCTGATGGCGCGCTCGCTGTACGGCGCCGGCACGCGGCCCGGCGACCTGGTGCACAACGCGTACGGCTACGGTCTGTTCACCGGCGGCCTGGGTGCCCACCAGGGCGCCGAGCGCCTGCGCTGCCCGGTGGTGCCGATGTCCGGCGGCGGCACCGAACGGCAGGTCGCCTTGATCGTGGACTTCGGTGCGCGCGTGCTGTGCGCGACGCCCTCGTACGCGCTGGCGATCGCCGAGGCGGCCGAAGCGCAGGGCATCGACCTGCGCAAGAGCGAGCTTGCGGTGGGCATGTTCGGCGCCGAGCCGTGGAGCGCGGCGATGCGCGAGCAGATCGAAGCGCGCACCGGCCTGAAGGCGTTCGACGTCTACGGCCTGTCGGAGATCATGGGGCCTGGCGTGGCCTGCGAGTGCGAGTGCCGCAACGGGCTGCACGGCTGGGAGGACCACTTCCTGTTCGAGGTGATCGAACCCGACACCGGCGCGCCGCTGCCCGATGGCCAGGCCGGCGAACTGGTGATCACCACGCTGACCAAGGAAGCGCTGCCGATGCTGCGCTACCGCACGCGCGACATCACCCGCATCACCCGCGAGCGCTGCGAGTGCGGCCGCACGCACCTGCGGCTGCTGCGCGTGACCGGCCGCAACGACGACATGCTGATCATCCGCGGCGTCAACGTCTACCCGTCGCAGATCGAGGCGGTGCTGATCGGCCGGCCCGGGCTGGCGCCGCACTACCAGCTCGTGGTCGAGCGCGAGGGCGCGCTCGACCGGCTGCGCATCGAGGTCGAGGCCGAACCGGGCGTCGATGCGGCGTCGTTCGACCGGCTGGCGCGCGACGCCGCGCACCACGTGAAGTCGATGGTCGGCATCAGTGCCGACGTGCTGGTGCATCCGAGCGGCGGCGTGCCGCGCTCGCAGGGCAAGGCCGTGCGCGTGCGCGACCTGCGCCCCAAGGGAGGCTGACGATGAGCGCCGCACGGCCGCTCCGAAGGCGCTCGTTCCTCCCCGGGGGGACGGCCCGCAGGGCCAAGGGGGCCATATGAGCAAACGACTGCTCAGCCTCACGGTCAACGGCCGGCCGCGCGACATGGCAGTGGCCGACCACGCGCTGCTGCTCGACGTGTTGCGCCAGCAACTGGCGCTGACCGGCACCAAGCAGGGCTGCGATGGCGGCGAGTGCGGAGCCTGCACCGTGCTGGTCGACGGCCAGCCGCGGCTGGCGTGCATCACGCTGGCCGTGCAGGTGGAAGGTCGCACGATCGAGACGATCGAAGGCCTGAGCGAAGGCCGCGGGGCCCATGGGAGGATGAGCGCGCTGCAGCAGGCGTTTCACGAGAAGCTCGGCACGCAGTGCGGCTACTGCACGCCGGGCATGGTGATGGCCGCCGAGGCGCTGCTGCGCCGTGTTCCGCACCCGAGCGAGGCGCAGATCCGCGACGCGCTGGCCGGCAACCTGTGCCGCTGCACGGGGTACGTGAAGATCGTCGAGTCGGTGCAGGCCGTGGCCGAGTGCGGACGTGAGCCCGTGCCTGCGCACGGGCTCGCGCCTCACGAGGCGGCCGGGCATGCAGGCCCGGCCGCGGACGGCGGTTCGCAACGCGGGAGAGCAGCATGAAGCCCGACAACGTC
>DATIFD010000137.1:0-3680 GCA_035455385.1 Burkholderiaceae bacterium | reverse complement strand
GCCGGCGCACCGCGCCGGCTGCGCGTGCAGCTGCGCGATGGCGGCGACGTCACCGTCGACGGCGATCCGCTGCTGCTGCGGCGCGCGGTCGGCAACCTGCTGGACAACGCGCTCGACTTCTCGCCCGACGGCGGCACGGTCGAGATCGCGCTCGCGCGCCATGGCCGGCGCGCCGACGTCACGATCCGCGACCACGGCCCCGGCATTCCGGAGTTCGCCGACGCCAAGGTGTTCGAGAAGTTCTTTTCGCTCGCACGGCCGCACAGCAAGCGCAAGAGCACCGGGCTCGGCTTGGCGTTCGTCAGGCAGATCGCACAGTTGCACCGCGGCCGCGTCAGCCTGCACAACGCCGACGGTGGCGGGGCGCTGGCCACGCTGAGCCTGCCGTGCGCCGACGCCGCCTGACGGCGCGCACCGGCAGCCACTTCACACCCGCTTCACGTAACGCACACGCGCTTCGAACGCCGTTCGCACGGCGGCGCGACAGTGCCTGCGAGCCCCACTGGCCGCAGGAGTCGTCCGCATGCCCCGCCCCACCGCCTCGCGCACGCCGCTGCCGCCGCGCCGCGTGCTCGCCTGCATCGCCCTGTCGCTGATCGCCGCCTTCGCGCTGGTGTGGTGGCCGCCGGCGCACGCCGAGGACACCGATGCGGGCGTCCCCGAGAGCCCGTACTTCCACGTCCGCAGCGACGACCCCGGCCTCGACGCGTTGCCGCTGAAGGCCACGCAGGTCGACGTGCGCATCGCCGGCGTCATCGCCGCCGTCACGGTGACGCAGCGCTATCGCAACGAGGGCCAGCGGCCGATCGAGGCGCGCTACATCTTTCCGGGCTCGACGCGCTCGGCGGTGCACGCGCTGACCGTGCGCATCGGGCAGCGGCAGATCGTCGCTCAGATTCGCGAGAGGCAGCGCGCGCGGCTGGAGTACGACGGCGCGAAGCGCGAGGGCAAGACGGCCGCGCTGCTCGAGCAGGAGCGGCCCAACGTGTTCTCGATGAACGTGGCCAACATCCTGCCCGGCGACGAGGTGTGGGTCGAGCTGCAGTACAGCGAGCTGATCGCGCCGCACGACGGCCGCTACCGCTTCGTGTTCCCCACCGTCGTCGGGCCGCGGTATCGCTCCGCCCCTGCGGCACCTTCGGTTCCGCTGTCGGCCACCGCGCACCTGCTGCCCGGCGTGGCGTCCAACGTGGCATTCGACATGACGGTGCGGCTGGACGCGCCGCTGCCGGTGCGCGACGTGCACTGCGACACCCACAAGCTGGAGTCGCTCGGCCTGGGCACGCCGCACGTGCAGCTGGCGCTGGCCGACGAGGGCCCAAGCGACAACCGCGACTTCATCCTCGAGTACGGCCTGGCGGGCGAGCGCACCGCCGGCGGGCTGATGCTGTACCAGGCGCCGCCCGACGCCGACGCCGAGAACTTCTTCCTCGCGCTGGTCGAGCCGCCGCAGGCAGTGACGCCGGTGCAGATCAACCCGCGCGACTACATCTTCGTGGTCGACATCTCGGGCTCGATGCACGGCTATCCGCTCGACACCGCCAAGGTGCTGCTGCGCCAGCTGATCGGTGGCCTGAGGCCGAGCGACAGCTTCAACGTCGTGCTGTTCTCCGGCAGCAGCCGGGTGCTGTCGGAGCAGTCGGTGCCGGCCACGCAGGCCAACATCGAGCGTGCGCTGCGCACGATCGATCGCGCCGGCGGCGGCGGCAGCACCGAGATCGTTCCCGCGCTGCGCCGCGTGGCGGCGCTGCCCAAGCCGGACGATGTCTCGCGCACGGTGGTGGTCGTCACCGACGGCTACGTGGCGGTCGAGAACGAGGTGTTCCAGCTGGTGCGGCGCAACCTCGACCAGTTCAACCTGTTCGCGTTCGGCATCGGCGGCGCGGTGAACCGCCACCTGATCGAAGGCCTGGCGCGCGCCGGCCAGGGCGAGGCCTTCATCGTCACCAAGCCCGAACACGCCGCCGAGCAGGCGCAGCGCCTGCGCCGCCTGATCGACTCGCCGGTGCTGACGCAGCTGAAGGCGCGCTTCACCGGCCTGGAGGTCTACGACGTCGAGCCCGCGGCGCTGCCCGACGTGATGGCCGGACGCCCGGTCGTGCTGTGGGGCAAGTGGCGCGGCGACCCGCGCGGTGCCAGGTTGATCCTGCAGGGCCACGGCGCCGAAGGCAGCTACACCGACGTGATCGACGCGCCGCAGCCCGACCCCGACGCCGTGGCGCTGAGGTTCCTGTGGGCACGCCAGCGCGTCGCGCAGCTCGGCGACGACGAAGCGCTGATGGGCGGGCAGACGCAGCGCGAGCCGATCACGGCGCTCGGCCTGAAATACGGCCTGCTGACGTCGTACACGAGCTTCGTCGCGGTCGACCAGGTGGTGCGCACGCAGCAGGAGGCCACGCCGGTGAACCAGCCGTTGCCGCTGCCGCAGGGCGTCAGCGCACTGGCGGTGGGTTCCGTGCCCGCACCTTCGATCCCGCTGGTGGTGCCGAGCACACCCGAGCCGCGCTGGCCGCTCGCGCTGGCGCTGACGCTGCTGCTGGTGGCCGTCGCGCTGTGGCGGCGGCCGTCGACCCGCTGAACGCGCGATGGGTCAGGCCCTCACGCTTGAATGCCGTCCGGTGCGCCTGCGCGCGCCGCACTGGCTGGCGCTGCACGCGCTGGCGCTGTGGCCGCACGGTGCCTACGTCGCACAGCGCGCGGTCGACGGCTCCGACGATCCGCTGGGCGTGGTGGCGTTGATCGCCGCGTTGGCGCTGGTGGCCTCGCAGCATGCGCGATTGCGACTGTCGCCGCAGCTGCCCTGGCTGGCCGCCGCGGCCGCGCTGGCGCTGCTGGCCAACGGCGCCTGGTGGGCCGGCGTTCCGGCGCTGGCCAGTGCGCTGGTTGCCGCGGGGTCGCTCGCCTGCGCGCTGCTCGCCTGGTGGCCGCGCCAACAGGCACGCGCGCCGCTGCTGGGTCTGGTGCTGCTGACGCTGCCGTGGCTGGCCACGCTGCAGTTCTACCTCGGCTGGCCGCTGCGCGTGCTGACCGCGCAGCTCAGCGCCTGGGGCCTGCAGCTCGCGGGCTTCGCGGCCGAGCGCAGCGGCGCGTCGATGGTCGTCGCCGGACGGCTGGTGATCGTCGACGCTCCGTGCTCCGGCGTGCAGATGGCGTGGTTCGCCTACTTCACGGTGTGTGTCGGCGCAGCGGCCGCTGGTCTCCCCGACCGCGACTTCATCCGTCGCGCACCGCTGGTGGGCCTGGTCGTGCTGGCGGGCAACGTCGTGCGCAACAGCGTGCTGGTCGCGCTCGAGTCGCGGGCCACCGCGCTGGCGCCGCCGTGGCACGAGGCGATCGGCCTGGTCGTGCTGGGCGCAGTGTGTGCCGCGGTCTGGCTGCTGATGCGGCGCGCGGGTGGACGCGATGCCTGAGAGGCGGCTCGTCGCCGTGCGCCGCTGGGTCTTCGAGCAGTGGCCGCGCTGGCTGCCGTGGATGCTGGTCGCCGCCGCTCTGTGGCCGCTGGCCGGGCGTGGGCATGCCGATGGGGCACGTCCCCCCGCTGCCCACGAGTGGCCGACGACGTGGCGCGGCGGACCGCTGCGTCCGCTGGCGTCGACGCCGGTGGAGCTGCGCTTCGGGCAGAACTTTCCCGGCCACATCGGCCGCTTCGCCGCGGCCGACGGCAGCGTCTGGGTGCTGCG
>DATIFD010000136.1:0-8468 GCA_035455385.1 Burkholderiaceae bacterium | reverse complement strand
CCGGGCGCGCCGTCGTCGCTGTGCCAGGGCGCGATGTCGACGTCGGCTGCGCCGTGCGCGGCGAGCCAGTCGCGCGTGGTCGCGTCGGGTGCCACCAGGCCGACCTGGGCGCCGAGCTCGGCGCTCATGTTGGCGAGCGTCATGCGCTCGGCCATCGACAACGCGCGCACGGCCTCGCCGCCGTACTCCACCGCCTGGTAGCGCCCGCCGTTCATGCCGAAGCGGCCGAGCATCGCGAGCATCATGTCCTTTGCGCTGACGCCGTCGGCCAGCCGCCCGCTCCATTGCATCGCGATCGTCTGCGGCACCTCGAGCCAGATCTTCCCGGTGACCACCACGCCGAGCATCTCGGTGGCGCCGATGCCGAACATGTAGGCGCCGAACGCGCCGCCGGTGGGCGAATGCGAATCGCCGCCGACGCAGAACATGCCCGGCCGGATCAGCCCGCGCTCGGGCATCACGACGTGGCAGATGCCCTGGCTGTCGATCACGTGCGGCAGCGCCTGCTCGGCCGCCCAGTCGCGCGCGAGCCGGACGATGCGGCGCGATTCGTCGTCGCGCTCGGGCACGTAGTGGTCGAGCACCAGGACCACCTTGCGCTTGTCCCAGATCTGCGCCTTCAGCTCGTCGAGCATCGGCTTCAGGCGCCGCGGCCCGCTGGAGTCGTGGAACATCGCCAGGTCGACCGCGCAGGTCACCGTCTCGCCGTGCGACACCGCGGTGCGGCCGGCGGCGCGTGCGATCAACTTCTGTGCCAGCGACTGCGTGGGCATGCTCTACAGACCCAGGTAGGCGCGCTTCAGTTCGCTCGACGCGAGCAACTGCTGCGGCGTGCCGGCGAAGCGCTGCTGGCCGTTCTCCAGCACGAGCGCGCGCTGCGCGATGGCCAGCGATTGCGCCACGTTCTGCTCCACCAGCAGCACCGACAAGCCGTCGGCATGCAGCCGGCCGATCAGCGCGAACAATTCGTCGACCAGCAGCGGCGACAGCCCGAGCGACGGCTCGTCGAGGATCAGCAGCCGCGGCTCGGCCATCAGGCCGCGGCCGATCGCCAGCATCTGCTGCTCGCCGCCGCTCATCGTGCCGGCCCTCTGTGCGGTGCGCTCGGCGAGGCGGGGGAACGTCGCGTAGACGCGCTCGAGGTTCGCGGCGCGCCGCTGCCGTGCGCGGGCATAGGCGCCGAGCTCGAGGTTCTCGCGCACGCTCAGGTTCGGAAAGATCCGGCGACCCTCTGGCACCTGGATCAGCCCGGCCTTCACGACGTCGCGGTAGTGGCGGTTCGTGAGGTCGGCACCGTCGAAGGTCACGTGTCCGCCGCGGGCCGGCAGCAGGCCGCAGACGATGTGGTTCAGCGTGGTCTTGCCGGCGCCGTTGCTGCCCAGCAGCGCCACGATCTCGCCGCGGTCCACCTGCAGATCGACACCGCGCAGCACGTCGGTGCGGCCGTAGCCGCCGCGCAGGCCGCGCACGTCGAGCAGCACGCCAGTGGCGCTCATCCCGCGACCGCCTGCAGGCGCGCGGCCGCACCGTGGCCCAGGTAAGCCTCGATCACGCGCGGATCGGCGGTCACCGCGGCCGGCGGGCCTTCGGCGATCAACTGCCCCTGCGCCAGCACCCACACGTGTTGCGCGAGGTGCATCACCGCCTGCATCACGTGCTCGATCATCAGCACGGTGACGGCGCTGGCGGCGATGCTTTGTATGACCGGGATCATCGCGGCCACTTCCTGCGGGTTCAGGCCGGCCAGCACTTCGTCGAGCAGCAGCAGCTTGGGTCGCGTGGCGAGCGCGCGCGCCAGCTCCAACCGCTTGCGCCCCGCCACCGTCAGGTCGGCCGCCGGCTGATCGAGCTGCGCCGACAGACCCACGAGCCCGGCGACGCGTTCGGCCTCGGCCAGCGCGGCGGCGCGTGCGGCAATGTGGAGATGCGCGCCCACCGCGATGTTCTCGCGCACCGTCTGCGCCGCGAACGGCTGCACGATCTGGAACGTTCGCGCGAGCCCATCGCGGGCATTGAGATGGGGAGCGCGGCCGGTGATGTCGCGGCCATCGAACACGACGCGGCCTGCATCGGGTGTGAGGAAGCCGGACATCAGCGCGAACAGCGTCGTCTTGCCGGCGCCGTTGGGGCCGATCAGCGCAGCCAGCGTGCCGGCTCGCAGCGCGAGGCTCACGTCCTGCACGGCGCGCAGGCCGCCGAACGCGATCGACACGCGTTGCAGCTGCAGCAGCGGGTCAGCCACGGCGGCTCCACCAACGCGCGCGCGACGGGCGGCCGGACCCTGCGAGCCCGCGCGGCATGAACATCACGATCAACATCAGCACCGCGCCGTAGATCACCAGGTTCAGGCCTGGCAGGTTGCCGAACAGGTTGCGCGTGCCCTCGGCGAGCGCGTGCAGCACCGCCGCACCGAGCACCGGCCCCCACAGCGTGCCGAGGCCACCGACGATCGCGCCGACCAGCGCCTCGATGCTGACCTGCGGCCCGAACGCGATGCCAGGGTCGATGTACTGGAACACCTGCAGGTAGAACGCCCCGGCGGCGCCCATCAACGAAGCCGACAGCACGGTGGCCGCGAGCTTGGTGCGCCGCGGGTCGACGCCGACCGCGCGCGCCGCATCCTCGTTGTCGCGCACCGCCTGCAGCCGCGCGCCGAAGCGCGAGTGCCGCACCCAGGCGCTGATCAGCAGCGCGGCCACCACGCAGACGAGCACCACGCCGATGAAGCCCTTGCGCGAGCCGAACTGCAGATGGGCCAGCGACTCATTGAGTGGCAGCATCATCCCGACGCCGCCGCCGGTGAAGCCCACCGACACCGCGACGATCCGGAACACCTCGGCGAACGCCAGCGTCACCAGCGCGAAGTACGACCCCTTGAGCCCGTAGCGGAACACCAGCGCACCGACGACGGCGCCGACCAACGCGGCGGCCGCGATCGCCCCTGCGAATGCCACCCAGGCGTTGACGCCGTGCGTGACCTGCGCGACGGCGCTGGCGTAGGCCCCAGTGCCGAAGAACAACGCGTGCCCGAACGAGAACTGCCCGCCGAACCCGCCCAGCAGGTGCCACGCCAGCGCGAGCAAGGCGGCGTACAGCGTCATCATCAGCGCGTTCAGCCACACGCCCGATTGCAGCCAGGCGGTCAGCGCAGTGACCGCGAGCGCGAACAACGCGATGCCGACGAGATCGCGCGTCATGCTCGCCACCGGTCGGTCACGCGCGCGCCCCGAACAACCCCGTGGGCCGGAACAGCAACACCGCGATGAAGATCGCGAAGATGCCGATCTGCCCCAGCGACTCGCCGAGGAAGAGCCCGCTGAGCGACTCCACCACGCCGATCAGCAACCCGCCGGCCAGCGCGCCGGCGAAGCTGCCCATGCCGCCCAGCACGACGATCGTGAAGGCCACCAGCACGAAGCCGCCACCGACCTGCGGATTGACGTAGTACGCCGGCAGCAGAAAGCACGCCGCCGCGCCGAGGCAGGCCAGCCCGATGCCGAAGCTCATCGCGTAGACGTGCTCGACGTCGATGCCCATCAGCTTGGCGCCGGTGCGCTCCTTGGCCACCGCGCGGATCGCGCGGCCGAGGTCGGTGCGTCCGACGATCAGCAGCATCAGCGCGCAGGCCAGCAGCGCGCCGAAGAAGGCGACGATCTTCGGCAGCGCGATGAAGGCCGGGCCGATCGCCGCCGTTGCCAGCGTGTAGGCGGTGTCGATCGTGCGGGTGTCGCTCTTGAATGCCATCAGTGCCAGGTTCTCCAGCACGATCGCCAGCCCCAGCGTCACCAGCAGGATGTTTTCGTCCTTGCCGTGGCTGGCGCGGTTGATCACGCCGCGCTGCAAGGCGTAGCCGAGCACGAACATCGCCGGCACCATGATCGGCAGCGCCAGGTACGGATCGATGCCCCAGGCGGCCTTCAAGCCGTACACGCCGTACAGCGCCACCATCAGCGCCGCGCCGTGTGCGAAGTTGATGATGTGCAGCACGCCATAGATCAGCGTGAGCCCGAGCGCCACCAGCGCATAGACCGCGCCGGTGGTCAGGCCGTTGAGCACCGACGCGAAGAGGATGTCGAAGCCCATGCCGGTGCGTGTGCCCGAACGTGAGCGCAGCGACTCAGCTGTGCAGCGGGAAGATCGGCTCCGCTTCGCGGTACTCGCGCGGGATGATCACGCGGATGTCACCCTTGATCACCTGCGTCATCAACGGCCGTGCGCCGGTGTTCTGGCCGTTCTCGAACTTGGTCGGCCCATACGGAAGGAAGTGGTCGCTGAAGGTGCTCGACGCCAGCGCATCGGTGATCGCGGCGCGGTCGGCGCTCTTGGCGCGCTCGATCGAGTCGGCCAGCAGGCGCACAGCGGTGTAGGTGTTGAACACCTCGTAGCTGTAGAACAGGTTCTTCGCCTCGGTGCGCATCTTCAGCTCCAGCGCGCGCTTGTCCTTGGGATTGAACCAGTGGTTGCAGTCGATGATGCCGTTGGCCGCGTCGGGGAACTCCTTGACGAACTTGTAGCTCGACGCGGCGCCGCCGAGCACCGAGTAGATCGCCTTGGGCGTCACCTTCTGCTGTTGCATCGTGCGCACCAGCAGCGCGTACTCGTTGTAGTAGTTGGCCGGGATCACGATGTCGGGGTTGACCGCCTTCATGCGCAGCACGATGTTGTTGAAGTCGCGCGTCGGGTTGGCGTGCTTGATGACCTCCTTCACGTCGTAGCCGTAGCCGGGCAGCTCCTTGGCCAGCAGGTTGGCGGTGCCGGTGCCGAACAGGCTCTCTTCGTGGATGATCATCACCGTCTTGGCGGGCTTGCCGGCCGCGGTGTTCAGCACGTGCAGGTTCGACATCGCGATCTGTGCGCACACCTTGTAGCCGGGGCCGAAGCGAAACGTGTTCTTCAGGCCGCGCTCGACGATCTGGTCGGCCACGCCGACGTCCACCACGTGCGGCAGGTTGTACTTGGCGGCGGCTTGCGTGGTGGCGAGACAGATCGCGCTCGCATAGGCGCCGACCACAGCGGCGCAGCCCGCCTCGTTCATCTTCTCGATCTCGGCGGTGCCGGCCTGCGGCGTGCTCTGCGCATCGCCCAGCATCACGTCGAGCTTGGCGCCGCCCAGGCTCTTGATGCCGGTCTTGTTGATGTCGTCGATGGCCATCAGCGCGCCCTCGCGGCACTGTTGGCCCGAGTAGGCGAGCGCGCCGGTCACCGGATGCAGGATGCCGACCTTCACGGCCTTCGGCTGCGCGCCGCCCACCAGCGGGAACGCCAGAGCCGACGCGGCGGCAGCTGAGTGGCGGATGAAGGTGCGACGGTTGCTCATGGCGAACGCTCCTCTCGGTGCTGTGCAGATCTTCAATGGAATTGCGCGGACAGCTCGGTGCTCACCCACACCTTGGCCGCAAGCCCGCCCACGCGCGACAACTGCATCTCGTACTGATAGCGGTCGGGCCGGTACAAGCCCTGCAGCCACTGCACCGGACGCTCGTCGACGTCGTAGACCAGGCGGTCGACGGCGAGCAGCGCGGTGCCGGGCTTGACGCCGAGCTGCGCCGACACCGTGCCGTCGGCCGGGCATGCCGAGATGCTCTGTGCCGCGCGACCGATGCGCACGCCGGCACGCTCCAGCAGCAGCAAGATCGGCTCGTGGGCCAGCTCGCGGCGGCCGAAGCGCAAGGCCAGCCCGGCCGGCACCCAGGTGGTGATGTGCGAGAGTGGCCCTTCGTGGTTTGAGCGCACGCGCACCGCACGCTGCACGCGGCTGCCGGCCGGCAGCACCAGGCGCCGGGATACCGCCACGGGCGCCGTCACCACGCTGCACGACAGCACCTTGACCTGCGTTCGCAAGCCGATGCTGACGATGTTTTCGAGCAGGCCGCCGAGGCGGGCCGTCTCCTTCGCGGCCGGCTCCGCGGTCTTGCGCAGCCGGGTGCCGCGGCCAGGCCGCCGGTCGATCAGCCCTTCGGTCTCGAGCCGCTCCAGCGCCTTTCGCACGGTGGCGCGCGCCACGCCGAACTGTTGCACCAGCCGCAGCTCGGCCGGCAGGCCGTCGCGGTAACGCCCCTCGGCCAGATGCTCGCGCAGCACCAGATAGATCTGGTGATACTTGGGCAGCGGCGTCGCATGGGGCACGCGGCCAGCGTGATTCCGTTCTATTGTCCAGTCAATAGGACAAATGCCGACGCTCGGAGACCACGCTCGCACTTCAAACGATGGCGCGCACCAGCGCGTAGTCCCCGCCGGCACCGCAATGTCCGCTTCAGGCGCCGTGCCGAAACCCGCCCCTGATGAATCGTGAGAATCTTCGATCCTTGATCGAGGACGCAGGCCACAGCCCTCGCCCTCTTGGAGAAGACGTTGAGACCACTGCACGAGGCCGTCCGCCGGACCATGCTCTTCCCGGCGCTTCGCCTGATGCGAGCGCAGATGAAGCTGATTTCGGATCCGGTCCACCTGCGCCAGATGGCCGCGCGGGTGGACTCGCTTGGCAGGCACGTCAAAGACGTGCGCACCGAGGGCGTCATGGCCGGAAGCGTCCCTGCGACCTGGTTCGACCCGAGGGGTGTGCGCGGCGACAAGGTGGTGCTGTACCTGCACGGTGGCGCCTTCATTGCCGAGACACCGGTGTTCCACGGGGCGCTGCTGGCGCGCATTTGTCGCGCGGCCGATGCGCGTGGCTTGATGGTGAACTACAGGCTCGCACCCGAACACCGCTATCCGGCCGCGCTGGACGACTGCATCGCGGCCTATCGTTGGCTGCTCGAACAAGGGTTTGCGGCGGGTCGCATCATCGTGGCGGGCGACTCGGCCGGGGGCAACCTGACGCTCGCACTGCTCTTGCGGGCGCGCGACGAGGCGCTGCCGCGGCCGGCGGGCGCGGTGGCGATTTCGCCGCTGACCGATCTCACCTTCAGTGGCGACTCGGTGCGGCGCAATGACGGCATCGACGACATGTTCAGCGCCGACCTGATGGACGCGCTGGTGCCGGTGTACCTGGCGCAGCGCGATCTGCGCACCCACCCGCATGTGTCGCCGGTACTGGGCGACTACACCGGCATGCCGCCGCTGTTGTTGGTCGTGGGCAGCACCGAGCTGTTGCTCGACGACTCGGTGCGTGTGGCGCAGCGTTGCCCGGGCGCACAGTTGCTGGTGTGGAATGGCATGCCGCACGTGTTTCCAGGCTTCGCCTTCCTGCCCGAGGCGCGCGAGGCCACGCAGCGCATCGGTCGCTTCATCCGTCAGTGCGTTGTCGGCGAGCCGGAGCCAGCGGCCGCCGCCACGGAACCCCGCGCAGATCACTCGCCAGCCGCCGGCGTGGCACCGGTGCCGACGGAAGGTCAACTCGCGTCGCGCCGGTTGGACACTGTCGCCTGGCTCTACCTCGCGCTGGCTGTGGTGACCGGATCGATGACGCTGGCCCTGCTGGCTTTCTGGCCGCTGCAGCTCCTGTTGAACCCTGTCGTCTGGGCGGCCACGGCCGTGGTGGCGACGATGCTGCTGGTGGAGGCGCACGCCGTGGGTTGGCGCCGCAGCCTTCTCGCCTGTCTCGGCGCCACCTTGTTGCTGGGGCCAGGCTGCGGGTTGTCGGTCTACCTGTTCCAGCGTGCGTGCCGCCGCGCCGCACTGGCGGGCACTCCGGGCGCATCGCCGCGGCCTGGCATTTCTTGAGCTTCGTCAACGCTGCACTGGTGGACGCCCCCTTGGGCGGTCGAGGCGAGCAGCCGGACCTGCGCCGGCCCCTGGACGCTTCCGGTCCCGCCCTAACATGCGGGTAATGGCAAGACGACACCCCCACACCGGGAGCCCCAAGACCGTGCACTCCGCGCTGGAGTTGCGCGCCCTGCTCGAGCTGGCGATCCTGCCGTGGTCGCTTCCGGTCCTGGCAAACGCGCCGCGCGGCGACGGCCACCCGGTGCTGCTGCTGCCGGGGTTCATGGGCAGCGAGATGTCGTTGATCGCCCTCGAGCTGTTCCTGCGCAACCGGGGTTACGCGGTCGAGACCTGGGGGCTGGGGCGCAATGTCGGTTTCCACACCAAGCATGCCACCGCGCTCGAACAGAAGATCCGCTATCTGCACCACAGGACCGGCCGCAAGGTCAGTCTGGTGGGCTGGAGCCTTGGCGGCGTGTTCGCGCTCTACGGCGCCCAACAGGTGCCCGAGTGCGTGCGCTGCGTAGTCACGCTGGGCAGCCCGATCACGGTCGATCCGGAAGGCAGCGCATCACCGCCCTTCGTCAAGGCGATGTACCGGCTGATTGCCCACCCGATGGGGCCGGCCGCTCACGCCCTGCAGCCGCGCGCCAAGAAGCTGCGCGAGCGCAAGATGCTGACCATGCCGCTGAGTTGCCTGTATTCGCTCAGCGACGGGGTCGTGCCGCCTCAGGAAGCCACCGTCGAGGGCGACCCGGCGCTGCACGAGAACATCCGCGTGCCGGGCAGTCACATCGGGCTGGGCTTCAACGCCTTGGTGTTGT